>JBCBHI010001170.1:0-1849 GCA_038525885.1 Bacteroidota bacterium | reverse complement strand
CACGGGTGCGGCAGCGGCAAAACCTACTCGGCCCTTCAAACCAATGATGGTATCACCCACATGGATGTCTCTACCTACTCCATAAGGTGCCGCAATCCTCTCCAAAGTGCGAATGGCTTTCACAGAATCCATCATCTCGCCATTCAGGCCCGTCAATTGCCCGCCTTCAAAATGCAGGGTAATCTGGCTTACCCCCGTAGCGGTTACTTGCACTGGCCAAGCCTCTTCTGGTAAAGGCTGGTTAGAGGTTAGGGTTTCTGCCCCTCCTACACTAGTACCCCAAAGTCCTTGGTTGATACTGTACTTTCCTTTTCTCCAGTCCCAATCCACACCGTTGGCTTGCAGGTACTCTATTTCTTGCTGTCGACTAAGCTGCTGCTCACGAATGGGGGTAATTACCTCCACTCCCGGAGCCAACAATTGAAAGGCCAGGTCAAAGCGTACTTGGTCATTTCCTGCACCCGTACTACCATGGGCTACATATCCTGCCCCCACTTCCTTCGCATATTCAGCAATGGCCATTGCCTGAAACATTCGCTCAGCGGATACAGACAAAGGGTAATTCCCATTACGCAGCACATTTCCATAGACCAAATACCGAACTGCCTGATCATAAAAGGCCTGAGTTTGCTCAAGAGTCACATGCTTTTTTGATCCCAGGGAAATGGCCTTTTCCTCTAGTTTCTTCAGTTCTTTTTCTGAAAAGCCTCCGGTATTAACCAGAGCAGTGTACACCTCCAGCCCACGTTCGTTTTGCAGGTATTTTACACAGTAGGACGTATCTAACCCTCCACTGAAGGCCAGCACTACCTTATTATTTTTCATGAGGATGAATCGAGATTTTTGAATACTTAGTTATAGAATCAAGTGTGCACTAGGCAGATTGCTTCATCTTTCGAGAGAGTGAGAACCAATACTTGCCCGTTGCCTCGCGGTTACTCTTGTCCTCCCGCCGTCGTCGGGCTTTAGCCAGATAGTTCTTGAACCGCTCCCACCGTCGTTCTTTTTGCTTTTCTGGGAGCAAGCCAGGCTTGGGCTGTGAGGCATCATACAACATACCTGTGCACAAGCAATGGCTCCTATTAGTCCGGGTTAGGATATCAAAATTCTTACAGCTTTGGCACCCTTTCCAAAAGGCCTCATCGGTGGTTAATTCAGAGAAGGTAACCGGCTCATACCCCAGGTCTGAGTTGATTTTCATCACCGCCAGACTGGTAGTAATCCCAAAAATCTTGGACTCGGGAAACTTCTCTCGGGAAAGCTGAAAAATCCGTGCCTTGATCTGCTTTGCCAGACCTAGTTTTCTATAATCCGGGTGTACGATTAAGCCGGAGTTGGCCACATATTTTCCATGGCCCCAGGTCTCTATGTAACAAAAGCCTGCAGGGTTATCTCCGTCCAAGGCAATGACTGCCTTACCTTCATTCATTTTCTGGCGGACGTATTCTGGGGTACGCTTTGCGATACCAGTACCGCGTTGCTGAGCGGCTACGGCCATCATCTCACAAATTGCTTCTGCATGTTTGTCATGCTCCGCATTGGCTACCAATAGCTGTACTGCCATGGCAATAGTATTTTAGGGGTAAAAATTGGTTAGAATAATAAGAGGGGGAGAAGGGTCTGCGAGCGTACCGCGACCTAAAAGTATGTCCGGGCTACGCCCGGGGAGTCCGCCGCA
Organism: Bacteroidota bacterium; assembly: GCA_038525885.1. Taxonomy (GTDB): domain Bacteria; phylum Bacteroidota; class Bacteroidia; order Cytophagales; family Cyclobacteriaceae; genus DMST01. The sequence goes on along the minus strand of JBCBHI010001170.1, from coordinate 171 downwards.
CAGAGATAACCATCCGCCGTTGGGGAACGGGCCGCAAAGAGGGAACGATGGTTTGTGCGTTTTGCATTTACTCAAAGGTAATGGATTGTTATATAAAACGACCCATCCTATCACTACATTTTCCTTTTCAGTTACTATTTGTCGTCCCGAAATCGATTTCACTCTCTCAAT
>JBCBHI010001169.1:0-1849 GCA_038525885.1 Bacteroidota bacterium | reverse complement strand
GAGGGGCAATTCGAAATAGAATTGGCCAAGGAGAACAAACTGCCGAAGCTGGTAACCATGGAGGACCTCAAGGGCATTCTCCACAACCACAGCACCTACAGCGACGGCAAACATTCGCTACGCGATATGGCAGAGGCCTGCCGGGATCTGGGCTATCAGTACCTGGGCATATCCGACCACTCCAAGTCGGCCTTCTATGCCAACGGACTAGAGGAGCCCCGCATACTCAAACAGCATGCGGAAATTGAAGCCCTCAACCAGGAACTCGCTCCTTTCCGCATCTTCAAGGGCATCGAGTCCGATATCCTCAATGATGGAGCCCTTGACTACGCCGAGGATGTACTCGCCAGCTTCGACTTCATCGTCGCTTCCATCCATTCGGGCCTGCGTATGGACATCAAGAAGGCAACCGACCGCTTGCTCACGGCCATCGCTAACCCCTACACCACCATGCTGGGGCACCCCACCGGCCGCCTGTTATTGCAACGGGAGGGCTACCCTATCGACCACAAAACGGTCATCGATGCTTGCGCCCAATACGGGGTAGTGATTGAGATCAACGCCCACCCATGGCGGCTCGACCTGGACTGGCGCTGGGTACACTATGCCATCGAGAAAGGAGTTATGCTCAGTATCAACCCTGATGCACATGAGAAGGACGGCTACCGGGACATGTACTACGGGCATCTGGTAGGCCGCAAAGGCGGTCTCACGGCCGACATGACCTTCAACGCCAAAACTGCCGATGAGGTAGCCAAGCACTTCGCAGACCGCAAAGCCGCTATCGCTAAGCCAGTATGAGCGTAAAGGATCCCAAGAAAATTCTAATCCTCCGGTTCTCGGCCATTGGTGACATCGTTCTCACCACCCCCGTTATCCGAACCCTCAAAGTCCAGTTTCCTGATGCCGAGGTCCATTATTGCACCAAGGCATCTTACCGGACTTTGGTGGAGTCTAACCCCTACCTGGACAAGGTCCACTTGCTAGAGGGCAGCCTGCAGACTATAGTAAAAACGCTACGGCAAGAGAAGTATGACTTTATTGTAGATCTGCACCGCAACCTACGCACCCGCCTCATCAAGTGGCAATTGCTGAAACCTTCAGCCACCTTTCCCAAGCTTAGCTTTCAGAAGTCACTGATGGCCAAGCTCAAAATCAACCACTTGCCCAATGTGCACGTGGTAGACCGGTATATGGAGGCCGTGAAGCCCCTGGGTGTAAAACCTGACACCATGGGGCTGGATTACTTCATCCCCGAACAGGATGTGGTAGCTCGGGATTGGCTCCCAGAAACCCACCGTGGACGATACGTAGTTTATGCCCTAGGCGGACAGCAAGGCACCAAGCGGTTACCCTTTCACCGGATGGTGGAACTATGCGACCGGATCAACAAACCCATCGTATTGGTAGGTGGTCCTGAGGATAAGGAGGTTGGCGACCGTTTGGTAGCGTTTTTCCAAAAATCAGAAGAGAACGCCCAATTTGAAGAAAGGCTGGCTTCGGAACTGGGCAAACGTGCCACAGTATTCAATGCATGCGGGCAGCTCAACCTAAACCAGTCCGCTTCCATCATCAAAGGAGCAGCCTACGTCTTCGCCCACGACACCGGCATGATGCACGTGGCAGCAGCCTTCCGTAAGAACATATTCTGCATTTGGGGCAACACCATCCCCCTCTTTGGCATGTACCCATACCGGACCAAGTTCACCATTCTGGAAAACAACAAGGTAAACTGCCGCCCCTGTTCCAAGATTGGCTACGACCAGTGCCCCAAGGGCCATTTCAAATGCATGGAAGACATCGTGTTTGATTTCTGGCTGCCCTAAAAAATGAAAAAGGGGCTGTGCCC
>JBCBHI010001168.1:0-1866 GCA_038525885.1 Bacteroidota bacterium | reverse complement strand
AGCGGATTTGCTGGTTCAGGAAGATGTGTTGGATTACCACCACAACTACTTTTTGGGCCAAGACCCAATCGTATTTGGGGGACATGGCCTCTGAGTACCATCGCAGGTCAATTCCCGGATAAATTTCTTGAGTCAACACGGAACGGCTCACAGGAACGTCCGATGCCCAGCGGCTACGGTCTTGGCCCAAAAAGTAGTTGTGGTGGTAATCCAACACATCTTCCTGAACCAGCAAATCCGCTTCCCCGCCCACAAATTTTACATCCAGGGCTTCAAACCGAATGGGGCGGCTCCCTCCGGCCCTATACTGCAATGAGGAAACGGTATTATGGTCATGCCCCTCATGGTCGTGTTGGTGTAGATTTTCAATCCACTCAGTATCATGCGGATGTTGCAAGGATAGCCGGTAGCTGTTGGGTTGTACCCACAGCGTTCCACCATTAGGGAGTTGCGTTCGGTATTGTACCACCGCTGGCCATTGGCCTTTGTTGGCTACAAATTCTAGTTCACCGGTGGTGGTATGGGGTGGATTTGCCGTAGCAGAAAGGCTACTCCCCAAGAGAATGGATAGAAATAGTACTCGCAGGTGCATAGATATGTGTAATTCCAGAATGAGCGTGGGCTAACCTGTAGACCCTCCCCTCTATTACAAAGATGTAACCCTTTGCCCCCAGTAATTACACAAAAATCGTACAAAACCGTCTGTTTTGACATTAGAAATCGCGATTTCTAGATGGGGGTATCACGCAGCATGGGTAAACAAGGTAATCAGAAAGGAATTATTCGTAGACCCATCCTTAAAAGGGCCTTGAGAACTAGTAAGGACACTCTAAATAATCCCGAATTTTTCTAAAACCCTGCCTTTGAGTTAAGACTTGAGCTTATCGGGGCGCTGGCGGCTATCGAAAAAGTCCGTAACCCGGATATGATCTTCCATGATGAGATATACTATTTTTACATGGCGGACAATGATGCGGCGGTGTTGTTTTCCAAACTCGGATAAGGAAGGTTCCATTTGACCCTTTGTAGGCCATAATTATCTGTGGCAACAAGGATTTCAACCAGTAGACGATCTACTACATGAAGAGGAATGCCTTGCTTTTCTTGCATAAAGAACAGCAAATCACTTAAACGGTCCGATGCTGCATCAGAGAAGATAACCTTCATGCACCTTGTAGGCGTTGTCTGACCCGAGCCTCTACCTGATCCCTAGTTAATACACGGCCCGCTTCAAAATCAGCTTCCGATTCCTTAGCCCGGCGAATCATTTCTTCACGCTCCCAATCGGACACCTCATCCTGAGTGAGTAGGACTTTTACTTCTTCGAGTCTCTCCAGGCTTTCTTCTTGCTCTACTAATGCTAATACTTGGGCCTTTAATTCTACTACAGTCATCTCTTAAATGTACGGAATTAGTGAGAAAGGGATTTAAGGATAGATCTACTATACCCACAAGGCTGTGGGAGATGATCCGCGTTATGGCAGAATCTGGTATCCTAAAAAAAGGGCCTATGGCTAGCTAACCTCGCCATATTTGCCAGAATTGACCGGTATGGCTCAAGTAGTGGATCTGCTTGCTTTGGTTGCTGCCTGCCGAACTACAGGCAGCAACTAACCCCCCCCGCACCTTTCACGGTAAGGCACGGGGGTAGCCCCTACAGTATGAATGTGTTGACTATTTTATCATCTTCATTGTCTCGTGGGTGCCGTCTTCCTTAGTCAGAATAAGGAAGAATATGCCTTGAGGATAGCCCCGAGTATCCAAATGGAGCGTACGTTTTCCCACCAACGATGCCTGTGAATGCACCTTCCCTAAGTTATCCACCAGCTGCATCGACTGGTAGGTGGCTGAGGGCAGGCGGACGTG
>JBCBHI010001167.1:0-1856 GCA_038525885.1 Bacteroidota bacterium | reverse complement strand
ATCTATGCGGCTACGCCTTTGGCTCACCGGGTGCTGCATGAGATCAAGACCGTGCGGGCCGGCTTGTGGTCGTCCATCAGCGATGTGGGGCAAAGCCTGAACCCTATATGAGTTCACACGCCCTACCGCCCAGCCGTGCGCTACGCATTTTGCAGTGGTTTGTCCGCTCTGAGTACCTGGAGGAGATAGAAGGAGACCTGGAAGAGCTGTACCAGGACTACTTGGAAGAGATGCCACCCAAGCAAGCCCGGCGCAAGTATTTGTGGGAGGTAGTGCGGCTGTTTCGCCCGGCACTGGTCAAACATATATCCGAATTATTATCAAAAACTCACGGTATAATGATTAGAAACAACTTGAAGATTGCATGGCGTAGCATGGCTAAACAAAAAGGCTACACCGCAATCAAACTGGGCAGCTTTGCCCTGGGCGTGGCCGCCTGTTTGCTGGTGGCCTTGTATCTGCGACACGAATTGAGCTACGACCGTCAGGTCCCCGATCACGAAAGTATCTATCGGGTAGCGTTTCACTTTAAACTTCCTGATATGGAAGGGATTTCGGCCTTCCATTCCGCACCGTTTGCCGCTACGGCGGCGGCCGAATTTCCTGAAGTGGTACAGGCCGCCCGGCTAAACATAAGCACGCTGCACGGGGCGGGAGGCAACAACCTGCTTACCGACGATATGGAGGTGAGCCTGTACGAGGAGCGGGTGGTCTTTGGCGACCCGGAGCTGTTGCAACTCTTCCGGCCCAAGGTGCTGGAGGGTGACTTGAAAAAGGCACTAGCGGCACCTAATACCTTGGTGCTGACCGAAAGCCGGGCCAGGAAGTATTTCCCAAGAGGCGGCGCCCTGGGAGGCGTGATCTACCTCAACGGAAACCGAGAGCAGCCCTGGACGGTAAGTGCGGTGGTAGAAGATGTGCCTACGCACAGCCACTTGCAGTATGATGTAATGCTTACCCAGTTTGAGCGGGAGCTATGGCCGGGAGAGCAGGACGCCTGGGATAGCAACAACTACCATACGTACCTCAAATTACAGTCTGGTACTGACCCGGAAATGTTTGTGGGCAAGCTCAACCGCATAATAGATGAGTATATGATGCCCACCTGGAAAGCAGCGGGTTACGTAGCTCAGGATTTCCCTAATGATGGCATCCGGTACCAGTTGATGCCCATTGCCGATATCCATTTGCATGCCTCTGGGGTGTCTGATGCCCAAGTGCACAGTGACGTGCGTCGGGTGCGGGTGTTTGGCTTTATCGCCTTGTTTATCCTGCTGCTGGCTTGTGTCAACTTTGTGAATCTGGCTACGGCCCGTTCTGCCCACCGGGCCAAGGAAGTGGGGCTTAGGAAGACGTTGGGCTCCATACGCCGCCAGCTCATTGGGCAGTTCCTGACCGAATCGGTGTTGCTCAGTGCTATGGGAGTGCTCTTGGGGGTAATCATCGCCACGCTGGCCCTGCCTTATTTTAACTATACCATTGGTGAGCAGCTGGTGTTCCATTGGTGGACTGACGGTTGGCTGTTCATCTGTCTAGGTACGGCGATCCTTTTGGGGGTGCTGTCGGGGCTGTATCCCGCCATATACCTCTCCACCTTCCAGCCCATACAGGTGCTGAAAGGCGCTTTGACGACCGGGGTGCGCCGTCCGGGCTTGCGCAACGGCCTGGTGGGCTTCCAGTTCCTTACGGCAATGGTGCTCATCTTTGGTACGGTGGTGGTCAACCGCCAGATGGATTTCATCCATAGTTCAGACCTGGGTTTCAATAAAGAGCAGGTACAGATAAATCGATTCGCCCATCGGGGTAGCTCCCTGTATCATCAGACCTGGGTTTCAATAAAGAGCAGGTACTGATGA
>JBCBHI010001166.1:0-1858 GCA_038525885.1 Bacteroidota bacterium | reverse complement strand
CTGTCTGGATGGGAGCCATAGTGGCAAGTACCTGAAATGAACCGTCTTTTTCCGCATCATCACCGATCCCAATTGCCGCAATTCGATGCTGTAGCTTTTGCTGAGGAGTAATGGGCATAAGCGAGTGGGTCGCCAGGCTCGCTTGTTCAGGATCGGAAGCCACTAGGCTGAAAGCAATCCGCTGGGCTAGTTCTGCTGTGCTTACGGATAAACTCCCTAGCTGTGGTTGGATATACGGAGCTAGTTCCGCGTCGTTTTCCCAAAGGAAAAGTCCTGCCAAGGCCTTTTGATCCCCATTTTCGATGGACTGCCAGAGACCAAGAATCGTTTCTGGTGGTAGATACAAGTTCCGGTACCGGATGATCCAGTGCTTTTGCACATCGTCGATAGGCTGCCCTAAAGAAGGGGTCCAATTCAAAGCGATGGTGAGCGATCTCACCATGGCACTATGGGGAGAAGACTCCTGATAGGAAGTGGCGAGTTCTGCAAGGTATTGTTGTGCCTGGGTCACCTGGCCCGCTTCTAGTTGGGCGAATACGTAATGAATAGGCGCCATCCGGTAGTTCTCTCGGATGGCCTCTCGGAGATGAACCATGGCTTTGTCAGGCATGCCCATTTTGAGCGACATTAGCCCTAGCAGGTTTTCATAATACCCCCTTTTGGTGGGTAATGAAAGGGATAGTCTGGCTACCCCCTTGGTGGCTTCTACAAAATTGAGGGTTTCAAAGTCCGTCCAGGCTTTCACTAAGGTCAGCCGTTCCCACCAGGGGTCATTTTCCGGCTTGTTGGCATATCCGTGCAGTGCATTAGTCCAAGCAGAATCCGGGTCAGTCAGGCGCAGCAGGGCATAGTTGTACAACCTGCCGAAGTCATTTTGAGTGAGGATGCTATCCTGCGGAAAGGGTGGAGGCTCCGGTAAGGAGAACGTGGAGGGTTGCTGCCCCAGCCAAGCCAATAGGTTAGCGTCCTGTCCGGCGTTTCCGGTGTACATCAGGGCCAAGGCGCTATCTACCCCGGCCTGTACATTGAGCTTAGCCCCAATGGACCAGATATTGGCAGAGGCTTCCTGCCTACTCAGGCGGGCGTTCTGGGCATCCGCGAAATAGTACCCCGCCGAATCCAGAAAACCGGTATTGTAATACAGGAGCCCCAGGTTATTGGCGATGGGTCCACTGTTGGGAAAAGTACCCGTTCCGTCCTCTAACTGAAACTTGGCATCGAAGAACTTGCCCTCATCATTCAGCATCAGACTTAGGTTCACATACGTCTGAGGCAGCGGGTTTTTCTGTATCCCTTTGGCCAAATGCTGGATAGCATACTGGGTGCGTTGATTTTCAATTGCCAAGCTGGCCAGGGAAAAATTGCTACGGTGATTGACACTAGAAAAGATGCGGCCCTCCAGGTAGTACGCCTGGGCCAGGGTAAGGTCCCCCTCCAAGGCATAGGCATCCGCTATACCATTGAAATAGCCGGCCGTAGTACGCGTAATAGGATAGTTGGAGCTGTTGTACCCCGCCGCAATGGACGCGATGATGCCCATAAAGCGGAATACGTAGAAGGGCATCCGGTGTGGCTTGTAAAGTACCCGGTACACCGCCTTGCCCATACGCATAGGCGTATAAAAGTTGGACAAGGTGTACAGGAAGAAGACGATACCAAACCCCATGTGGGCCATGTAGGTCACTTCTTCCACCGTTTCAATCATAGGATCGTTGGCCGTGATCCAGAAGTAGATCAAGGAACCCCAAGAGCCGATCATCATCAGAAAATACATCCATGCGCCTACAGGGCGGTAGGGCAGGCTGTTTTTGGCCATATCCGCCCGCTTCCGAAATCCCCAGATGCCCAATACGCTGGA
>JBCBHI010001165.1:0-1859 GCA_038525885.1 Bacteroidota bacterium | reverse complement strand
TTATGGGAGATCTGGAGGAAATGAAGGCCTCACAGCGTGGCACCCTCACCCGACTTCTGGATGGCAAATTGCAAGGCCAACTGAAAGAGGCCTATACCAAGGGCAAAAAGCGCGTGCTGTTCTTAGACTATGACGGCACCATGGTAGGCTTCACCAAGGACCCCAACGAGGCCAACCCCGACCAAGAACTGCTGGACATCCTGACCCAGCTGGCAGACGATCCCAAAAACCGGGTGGTGATCATCAGTGGCCGGGGCCGCGATACGCTGGAAAAGTGGCTGGGCCATCTCAACGTAGATTTCATTGTGGAACACGGAGTATGGATGCGCGAACAGGAGCGGGAATGGGAGCTAGCCACTAAGGTAACCGATTCCTGGAAGGAGGATATGCGCAAGACCCTGGATCTGTACGTAGACCGCACCCCGGGCTCCTTTATTGAGGAGAAGAACTATTCTTTGGTTTGGCATTTCAGAAAGGTAGAAACAGGACTGGGCGAGCTGCGCAGCCGGGAGTTGTGCTCTCACCTAAGGTTCTTGTCGACCAACGAGGACCTACAGGTGCTGGAAGGTGACATGGTAGTAGAAATAAAGAACCGGAACGTGAACAAAGGACGTGGGGCTTCCACCTGGTTGCAACGTTTCTCTGGGGACTTCCTGTTTGCGGCTGGCGATGACTGGACCGATGAAGACACATTTAAGGCCATGCCCAAGGATGCCTATACCATAAAGGTTGGCAGCAAGAATACCGCGGCCAGGTTCTACGTGGAATCCCACCAAAACGTAAGGGCGATTTTGAAAGATTTAATCGAATGATATGGTAACGGTACAAAACCTGGACAAAAAGCCGATGCTTACCCTGGAGGGCGGCAACTTGAGGAATATTAACCGCCAAGTGGTAGCACGATACAAAGGCGCCATCCTCTACAACCTACAGGGTCAGGTGATATGTACCGTGGTAGAGGGGCAACCCCGAAACATACAAGGAGCAGTCATTGCCGCTGTTCTTTCCAATGGGGGTATTGCCAATACCGAGGACCAAACCATAGGATACCTGGACGGGGGCACCGCTGAAGAGCGGGCCCTTGCTGCAGGTGCATGGATGTTTTTCTACGCTACCTAGGCCCTTGAGGAATTTTTTATTCCCCCTTACTCCTTAGCTTTGCCCTCCATTTTCTATCAGTAATCCGGCAATCTGAACCATCTCAGGACCAGACTTGTCATTTGTGTTAATATACTTTGGCTTCGGTAGTAAAACGGAACCCAGTGTATATCACCGAGTAGACATCTTTTTATGGGCGTTATTGCACGGCAAAGCATTCTCACCACCATATCCTCCTATGTGGGAGTTGGCTTAGGCTACGTTAACATTCTATTTTTCTTCCCCAAGATTCTTGACCCTACCGAATTAGGCCTATACCGGGCTATCCAATTTGCTGCCCTTATGCTTGTCCCCATTGCGCAATTGGGCACCCAATCGGTCATCGGTCGTTACCACCCACGGTATAACAAAGACACCAAGGCCTATGGCCAGTTCGAAGGGTTTGTGTTCCAATTGCTCGGGTTTGGATTTCTGCTGTTCCTCTCGCTTTACCTCGCCTTTTATACCCCGTTATTTCAATTCTTTGAAGAAAAGTCCCCCCAGGTAAAACAGTACGATATCTACATTGCTGTATTGGTCTTGGTGATGATTATCAATTCCTTGATGGAGGGGTTTTGCCGGGCACGGTATAACATCTTTCTGCCCAATGTGCTTCGGGATGTAGGGCTAAAACTGGGGTCGTTTGTGGCCATTGCCCTATACAGTTTTGAGGTCATTAGCTTCCCTATGTTGATTGGCAACATCCTATTCTTTAACGGCAT
>JBCBHI010001164.1:0-1860 GCA_038525885.1 Bacteroidota bacterium | reverse complement strand
GGAGAGTTGATGAGCAGCCAGGGGTCAGACGGGTATTTGCGTAATGAAGATACCTGCCTACGCGGCGCGGTCTGACCCCTTCCGGCTTGGTTTAAATTTCATCAAAAGCGCCGCTGGGCGGCATCCCGCTGGGCGGCATCCCGCTGCGCGAGGCGCTCATAAGGTTGGGGCTGAACTAGAACCGACCCCGGAGGGTACTCAAGGCCTGAGGAGTAATGCCCAGGTAGGAGGCAATCATGTACTGAGGAACGCGCTTGGACAACTGGGGATACAATTCCATAAAATAGGCATAGCGGTCAGCAGCCGGGGCACTCATTTGCATCATCACCCGATGCTGCAGCATGGCCAAGCGGCGGTACAGCAGCTGAATGTTACCCAACAGGGCCTCTCGGGGTAATTTCAGTTCAGCAATAGCGTTTTTGTCAAACTCCACCACCTCACTATCCTCCAGACAGTCTATGTACAGCGTGGCAGACTGTCTGAACTCCAACGACTCCACATCGGCAATGACCCAACCCTCCGGTGCAAACAAGAAGATGTGTTCCTTCCCCTTTGTATCCACCAAATAGCTACGCAGGAGTCCTTTTTCCACATAGAAAGTGGGAGACCATTCGTCTCCCTTTCGCAGAAGTACTTGCCCCTTTTTTACCCTCCGAACCTTGGCTTTTGGGTCAATAGCCAGAATATCCTGTTTGTTATTCATTATAGGCTCATCAATAGGCGGTGCTGGGTCAATCCGCTACCTGTACTTCCGGCCGCTCCAGCTTAGTTCTATCCCAGCCAGATGTATTAGCCGCCGTTTCGTAGGTTGATTGTAAGAAACTCATCAGTGTTTCCTCAGGCTTATCCGAGCGTTGAACATCTTCATATTTAAGAAAAAATTCACCCATTTCTTCACTCCAAAACGCTTCTTTTGGTTGTATAGCTTGTTGGCCGAAGCTAGCATCGGCCGGGTAAGCATAGGAGTAAAACACGGGCAGGGGCGATTCGGCTGATCCAGGCCAGAAGCCCACACTGCTTACCTCCTGAGAGTATGCCTCTTGCATTACCTCCAAAGGCATATTGGGCATTCCCCCGGGGTGCAACGGCGCCGCATCCCCCGAAAACCGAGTGACCGCCAGGTCGAAGGCGCCCCAAAACAAATGTACCGGACTGGCCTTGCCAACAAACTGCGTTCGGAAGGTGTTGAAGACGGCATTGGCCCGAGACATCGCCTGCCAGATTTTATACGCCGCCTCCGGGTCATAGTGATGGTTGGCGGTGTTCTCCGCAAATGGAATGGCTGGCTCCATCTCATTGGGCCGTGCATGTATCTTCACATCAATCCCAATGCCTTGCAGTAGCTCAAATACCTCACGGTAAAAGTCCGCTACCGATTTGCCAGGCAAGTCCATACTTAGCCTGCCCGTTTCCGAGCATTGTACCTGCAGTTGATGTTGTTTAAAGTCAAACTCTAGCTGGAAAAACCGGCCTTGGTAAGGGATGCCGTGGGTAGAGTACCCATTTGGGCTTACATAAAGTGCGGTATGCCAGGAGTGGTTTTGCCAGGGCATGGTCCTGAGCCGGATTTTGCCCACAATCTGCAGCCACTGGTGCAGCGTAGCCACCGTATCCTTTATTTCTTCGAAATTCAACTCGGGCCAGGTACTCTTATGCATATTTGCCATGAGGTAGGTTTTTTAGCGATGATCCTTGGGAATACTAAGTAGCCCACTCATACCTTGGTAAGGTCAGAGGGTGCGCTACTGTTCAAGAATAAAGTTCTCCCTTTTCCCGGCCCCATGCATTCATCTAGATTAATAAATGCCTTATCACGCGGCCCTATTCTAACCCGGATTATGCATTAGCACTTCGTGATGA
>JBCBHI010001163.1:0-1861 GCA_038525885.1 Bacteroidota bacterium | reverse complement strand
CCTGGTTGCCCCGCACGTCTATCACCAAATGTGATACCCCAGAGGCAATGATTTTTAGAAAGAGCGGGGCAACCAGGGTGGACCTTACCACTTGGCATCGGACTTTTTGCCCTACGTGGTAGATGAGGCCTATACTGGTGAGTTGATTCGCCGGGGTAGCTACCTGGAGGGGGAACCGGATGAGATGAGGGTCCCTGAAGTGTCTAGCAAGAAGTTTGAAGGTGAAATCTATGTACTGGTGGATAGTTTCTCGGTATCGGGAGGGGCGGTAGCGGCCAAGTACCTGTATGAGCTGGCCGATGCTACCGTGATCGGTACTGAACCTGGTAGCCGGTACCAGGGCTTTGCCTCTGGGTTCGGTCATTTCTTCCAGTTGCCGAATTCGGGGTACCACGTGACGGTAGCCGACTCATGGTCTGAGTTTCCTTATTCGCAGAGGCAAAATACGCAAGACCGGGGCCTGATTCCTGACTATGAGGTCACCCTGACTGCTCAGCAATGGATAGCGGGTGAGGACCCCGTGATGGAGAAAGCCCTGGCCTTGATTAGGGAGCGGTAGAACCTTAGGTTCTTACCCGGGTCCACTCCCGACTGGCAGAAAGAAAGCCCCAATGACCGGTGATTTCCAGGGTGTTGGCGTCTATCAGCTCCATGGTGCCGGACAGCCGCCGGTCCTCTTCGGGCTGGTATACAGTGCCGCAGCAGTATTCGTTGTCTTCCTCGTATTCGAAGTCCTCTAATACCAGAATGGTTTGTTTCTGGATTTTGGCGTGCTTTTCGGGGTCATCTGCGGCCACTAGTTTGCCAAAGTACTTGCCGTTGTGCTGGTATATGAGGATGGTGGCCCCCTTTACATTATCTCTCCACTGGCCCTCTATGTTGGGGCTGGTGTTTTGTGCAAACGTTTGTGGGGTGATCAAGCCCAAACTCAGGATCATTAGCCATGATTTCATATAGGTCTCGATAAATGGGTGTGTTGCTATTACAGCAAAGACCCCAATTCTCCCTAATGGGTAGGAGCCTCTTTACTGTTTTGGTGAGGAACGTAGTGCTGAATACCATCATTGCTCACTAGGGATGAGATGATAAAGGCTTAACTTTAGTTTTAATCAGTTATTAGAATTTTAAACCCAATGTATTTGACATGAAAAATTTTCAAGAATTCGAAGTTGTCGCCCCTGAACTAATCAAAGGAGGCACGGAAGAGATTACGTTCGTGGTAGAGGACAATCAAATCGCATAAAACTTCCTCTGCCTGGTTCCCCATGGGTTCGCTCTTGAGCGGAATTAGACTACTATCTCTGATGCCTGGGCGGATTCCGCCTGGGCATTTTTTGTTGAGCTATTGGGTAATGAAGGGCATCGAGGCCTCAGGTTTTATTCAGCCACTCGATCGAAAACCCAGTGGTTGTGGTAGTTTACCTGGGCGCTGGTTTGGTGTTCGTCGGCTACTAGTTGACCGCGCTCGTTGAGGTAATATTCTACGGTGTTCACAGTGCCCTTGCGGGTGACGGTGAGCAACAGCCGTTCTTGTTGCCATATCATGCTCCACACGGTGCGGAACTTCCCTTTTTGCTCTTCTCCGTTGGTTAGTATCTCGTATGCCTGTTTTCGGTCTTTACCCTTGATGATAAAGCTGCGCTGGAGGGAGAAGCTGGGTTCTTGATGCTCGATGTGGAAAGTGCCCTCGGTAAGCCCCTGTGTCCAGTCCGCTTCTAACTCCGTGTCTTGCAGGTTGAGTTGCCAATGGCCGGTGTAGTTGGGCAGAGACTGCCCCTGGGCGGAATGCCCCACGGCCACGGCCATGAGCAGAATGGCTAGGGTGAAAATACTGAGAGTTCTCATGATGCTGTTTTGGGTG
>JBCBHI010001162.1:0-1861 GCA_038525885.1 Bacteroidota bacterium | reverse complement strand
GTCGAATCAAGGCCTTTTCGAAGAATTGAATCGAAAATAATGAAGTAAAGCAACCCAATCGTACCGGAATTACGGTAATCTAGCCTCGGTATTCATGGTATTCTGATACGGTAATGTGATACCCATCCGGGTCCAGAAAAGAACATTCCTTTTTCATGGAGTTCGGGCTCACACTAATCTCTTCAAGCACAGGATGGCCTTGGGCTTTTGCTTTTTGAAAAACGGCCTCCAAATCATGGGTTCTAAAATACAATAGCAATCCGTTGCCTGAGGGGATGGTGACATCAGATAAGCTAGGATGCTCATGCTCCCCCCACTTGTGCAAACAGAGCACTACTTCATCTTGCTCCGATACCATAATCTCAAAGGTATCACCCCCGTGCCGTGGCTTTAAGCCAAACACCGTTTGGTACCATTGAACACTAAGGGCTACATCCTTTACCGCCAAAATGGGATCGAGTGATATCATATCGAAACTTAATTGAGTCTTCAGGTTCAGAGAAAAAATCAGCCGGCGGCGAGGCCCACTTTTTCCTCAGTTGGTTTCCTTCGTTGCAGCCAAGTGCTTCTATTTTCTATTCGAAAGCCAAACTGTAGGTACAGCGCCAGCAAAGGCAGGAGGGCATGTGGCGCACGCAATACGGTTTCCCACCACCACTGGGAGAGGGTGCTGACAAAGAAGGTAGCATCAAAATTGGCTACCAGACGCGCCAGGGAAGTAAGCGTACCCCAAACGAATGCCCATACCAAGGCCGGTTTGGCCAGACTGGGTACAAAAATGAGCACCACCACCACAAAGTCGATCACCCCTGCCATGACCAAAAACTTATGGGCAAAATTTTCTTCTGCGCCCAGGATGTTGATGACCATATCTACAAAAGCCCCGGGCCGAGGGTAATAGCCAAAGGCGTACAACCCATGGCACAGAAAGGTGAGCCCAATCATGACTTTAATGGCGATCAAAATGCGATTCTCTTGGAATGACCGATACAGGAAATACACCAACAGGAGCGGCGCCCCTACCTGAGAGGCATACTCAAAGAATTGCCCCCATTGGTAAAACTTCTCCTTCATATAGAAGAGAGCGAGAAGGGTGAGGGCAACCGTCGTTACCCAATAGAATACCGAAACTCCACGGCGCCATCGCTCGGGTTTGGCTACCAAGCAAAGTACCGCCCCCAGGGCATAGAAAACCCCAAACCCGCGAATAGTCCCCTGAATGATGGCATCGGTACGCATACTGGTGACATAGTTCTGCCAGGAATAGCCTAGCGTACCCTCTACTAGCCACTTAAGAAGATCTTCAGACCACAGCACCGTCCTAAAGGGGGCATCCCAAAAAAGATGTTGCCAGGCGCGGCCTACCAATAGGCAAAAAACTGCCAGCCGCAATAGCTTCAGGGCGTACGTTCGTCGGGTGTCTTGGATCGAAAGCGTAGTCATTTTTAGGGAAATTGGGTCAGTCAAAGGTATAGGAAACCCTACCTGCCCTAGGTTATCTTTTTGTGAATCCTACCAAAAACACTCTGGTCGTTGAAACAAAATAGGTCTCTGGGCATTGCGTGGGTATTTGGATTACCCAAGCTTGAGCTACGGTTTGTCATCCAATAATTTAGTCCTTTCCAAGGACAAACAATTTCTTGGGAGAAGTCAATTTTCCTTACACCCTCCGAAAGTTATGTTACCCTAGCATGAATAAACACTGTAGGATAACTTAAATTACACCCTGAGGGTAAATCTACCTTCTACCTTGCGCGCTGATAGAAATCCCCTTTGGAAGTACGTCATGAAACATTTATTCACCCAAACAGGCATCCTTTTTTCCCTTCTGCTCCTCACCCTCACCCAAAAGGCGTTTGGA
>JBCBHI010001161.1:0-1863 GCA_038525885.1 Bacteroidota bacterium | reverse complement strand
TGGTTTGATGGCTCTTCCTGAAAAGTCGCCAACGAGGGGACCTACCCTCATCTCTACTGCAGCTTGCAGGTCACACGTCCGACATTTCGGTTGGACTCGCACACGAGCCGAGGACGCGTTCGTCTTTGACTCCTCCCAGGCTCACAAAAAGGGCACCTCACAAGGGTGCCTTTTCTGTTTTTGGGCCTCAAGTCCCCCTTCCTGCTCCAAGCATTCCTATGGTGGAGCACTATAGGTGTGTCACCGGGGTGCCGGCCGCCGTAAAGAGGGACAGAAACACGGTCTGTTAGGACATTACGACCCTACCATTGCGACGGAGCTTTGCTTAGCTATCCGACATTGATTCCCATTTCATAAATCAATTCCTATCACCCTCACCAGACCCAAAATATAGGCCATACCCATCCTAACCCTACTTTTTCCACATCGTCCGCTCATTTCATGGGCACCCTCTAGCCACCCCACTACCTTACTCCTGTATTCACTCAATGAAATTATGCCGATTAACCTACTCTCATGGAGGATGTCCAAGCCCAAAAAGCACTACTACCAAGGTTCCTTATCGGGATAATTTCAGGTAAGCAGGATCGAAGAATTAACATTTCATAAAAAAATAGAAAATGGCATCTGATGAATTAACCATGCAGGCTATTGAAGAATCAATAGTTATTAAATTATATGAGCAACTAGAAAAACTATTCGGGCAGGGCAGTCAAGCTTTCTGTATGGAGTACCCTCCAAGGAACCTAAATGCACGAGATTATGCCTACACCATTGAAGATAACACGGGAGTGTTATTCAAACCGCAAACTGTAGCCGAAGCGGAGTTTAACTTATCTGACAACGTAATCGACCTGGCCCCCCTCGTTCAAGGGTCCACCGGTGAGCGCGTTTCAAATCTATATAAGTCAGTTTTGAATAATTACATCCCGAGGCTGCATTACGCTACTCGTTTGGCTGAAGAAAAGGGGAAACTCAAAAGCTGGCTCTTAGAGTCGGTATCGGGCACGGTGCTGGACTATGATGAGAAGAAGGACACCTTTACATTTGTAGAATTTGAAGGCACCAGGATGGAATATTCTGCCAGGCTATATAGAACCTACCTCTATAAAAGGCAGGCTTTCAATGCTCAGGTTCATAAAAAGAAGGGAGAAACCCAAAAAGCTTCCAACCCAAGGGAAGCAGGAAATGATTTTGCCAATTGGCTTTCCACAGTAGCTGCCACCAAAGAGGAAATCCTAAGCACTTTCTATAATGACGCGGTAGTCCGAGGCAACCTTCATGAGGTGAACTCAGCAATAAGTTTTCTGGACATCCCTAGCTTGGGGCAAAGGCTCAATGAGATCAAGAGGGATCTGCGATCAAACGTAAAACGGTCGGTCATTGGCGGCGGGGATGTATATACCGTTAATTTTTCTCCCTCCAACTGGTTCGAGTCTTTAACCCTTACCCCCTCTCCCATCGATGTTGTGACCAACGCCAGCTATCGTGAGAATCTCATCCAATCCAAAACCAATGAACTGAACAATGCCAGGCAGCAGCTTAGTACGCTACAGAACATTCACATAGATGAAGAAAAGCAAGCTGGACTTGAGCAAGACATCAAAAACCTGAATGAGGAGATTGATCAGGCCTATATTGAAGTAAGATCTCAGTTCCAGGACAGGCTGGTTACAGCCGTTAAGTTAGCGGCTGAGGCACTATCAAAAACTGCCGAATTTGCCATGGCAGCCTACACGGGAGGTATTTCAGCGGCGCTTACTTCGGAAGTGGCCAGTCTCGCAAAGAAAAAAGCCAGAACTACAGATTCACAAGAGATTTCTCACATAGAAGAAATCGCCAATCAAACGAAAAGCACCCTCC
>JBCBHI010001160.1:0-1870 GCA_038525885.1 Bacteroidota bacterium | reverse complement strand
TCCCGCGGGCTTCGAGTCCCGGTCTGGCGGACCGCCTCAGTCCCCGCGGGATGGGCTCGATGGCCCCACTAGGTGATCTCATACAATGACTTGCGTCCCTCACGCAAGACCCCCAGCCCACTCAATATCAGCCCAATTTACCTTTTGCCTATCCCGAATTCTGGTTGGGAGCGAACTTGTCCGTCCTGTGCCTACAATGTGGTTACGAAATCGGTGATCAGCTGAAAAACACCCGCAAAACCAGTAAGGGGGAGCGTTTCCGCTTTGTCTAGCGGATCATGATAGGCTTGGATGCCTCCTAGGGTATAGATGTAGAAACAGGGCACTTCACGCTGATGGAAGAAGCAATGGTCGCTAATGCAGGCCTCACCGCGTGCAGAAATATTGGGCAAGTAGCCTCCATCTTCATTGAGGCTCTGTAGCCGTGCAAATTCTTCTTTGTGCAGCGTTCCGTTCACCACCTTGATACCATCATCCCCAGTGCCCAGGATGTCCAGATTGATCAGCCATTTGATGTCATTGATGGGAAAAAGCGGGTTTTCTATGTAGTGGCGGGAGCCCAACAGGCCTAACTCTTCTGCGCCAAAGGCAATCAACACTACGGAATGTTCCGGTGGGTTTTCAGCATAGTATTGGGCCAGGGCCAGCAACATGGCGGTGCCAGAGGCATTGTCATTGGCACCGGGGAAGTAGGTACCTTCTCCAAACCCTCCCAAGTGGTCATAATGGGCCGTGAAAACCACCGTCTCGTCGGGGTTTTGCGTACCCTCTATGAGGGCTATTACGTTGCGATGCTCGTATTCTCGTTCTAGTTTGGCTTTGAGGTTGATGTTGACTTTGGAGATGGTAGAACCCACTGCATTTTTATCTACCACGATGACGGGAAGCCAGCACAGTTCATTACCCACGGAGTGGGTTAGTTTTTTGTCCGTGATCACCATGGCCCCCGCAATGCCCTGGTTGTTTTCGTTTTGCAAGTAAGCCAGCAGGGATTGCATAAGTGACTGCACTTCTACGGGTACTTGGGCCTCGCTGGATACATCCACAATGAGAAACTTATTGCGCGCAGCGCGGATGATCTCAGGGAAGGCTACTTGGTTGGTGAGTTGATCTGGCCTGATGGTATAGGCATCAAAGGTGCCCTTGAGAGTAGAAGAACATCCATCGGGCAAGAAATCGAGCCCAGGGCGTAAAGCTTGCCCGTCGATACTAAGAGACATGGCTCCGGGAAATTGATTTACTGGACTGGTAAAGGTCTGCTGGAAAATCTTATCTACGCCCATGCCTTCAAATTCATTGGCAACGAAGTCTGCAGCCTTTTGGGCTCCTTGGAACACGTAGCCTCTCCCGTACATTTTTTGGGAAGCCAGATTGTTGACCCAATCCCGAACCTGAGTCATATCTTGAGCCTGAGATACAGAAGCCAGGAGGCTAAGCCCAGCGAATAAGAGTGTGCGAAGCGATTTCATATGCCAGTATTTTTGGGGAGAACACGTACCATGTAAGTACCTGAATACCACCTAGAATTTACCTACAAATTGGCTGGCAATCCTGGAAAATCCAGGGAAAAGTTATGCCCATCCAAGGGGCAGGCACTTGAACACCCATTTCCTTTTTGCCATTGATCACCACGCATCGGCAATTAGTCGAAATAGATCAAACAAGGTTTAGGAGGGTTTCTCGCCATTGTCGGTGTTTAAGGGCGGTGAGCCCGTCGCCGACAACTTGTTGGTGGCGCACCTATTGGGTGCTAAAACACCAACAAGGGCAGGCCTTGAAGGTGAATTAGTCCCTGGGATTTCGGAATGAGCCGTCGAAACCCTTGTACCAAAAGGGATGAGACACCGTTAAAATACCTACCAACTCAACT
>JBCBHI010001159.1:0-1885 GCA_038525885.1 Bacteroidota bacterium | reverse complement strand
CAACCTAATAATAGCTTAGTTGCAGAAAAAAAGTGTGTGCTGAATACTGTTTTTCGATCAGTAACGGGCGGTTTAAAAATCGGATAGATATTCTGTACAAAGCGGCCGGGCACCTCAGTTATGCGCTCATTGGTCACCGTATTTTCTACAAAGGCAATGACGGCCTCATTGGTATGCGAGGTCCTTTTCTCTAGGTAGGCCGCTGCCTCCTGCTGGGAGAGGGTCATTTCCGCTATTTGACGGTCCTTGTTGCGGTTAGTAGTGTTATATTTCCTCACAAAATACAACCTTAGCTCCTCGGCATATTCTTTAAGCTCATTCCACTGGTTGGGCATCACATCCAGCCAGGTGGCAGGTAGAGGTTGTATAGGCAACTCCATGTCGGAGGCCACACTTTCCTTCTCCAGAGTGTATACTACCCTTCTCCAGTCTTGTTGATATTTCAAGGTGTCCACACCTTCATTGTGCCGAGCGTCGGCTAGCAAAGACACTTTGTTGGATACCTGGGGCATCAGGAAATTCTTCTTGTAGTACGCTTGGTAGATTTGTTGGTCTAGCTCATAAAACGGTGCCTCGTAGGCATTGCGTTGGTACTGGCTTACCATCAAAGCTTCGTATCCCCAGCGGGAGACCATCACATCGGCTACCAGGGGTACTCCATCCACCGGCCGTAAGTTGGGGTGCAGGTTATCGAACCGGACTACAATGCCCCCTAATACCAGCTGCGGAATCAGCAGGATGGGAATAAGAATGTAGATGGTGACGGCACTGTTGAAGGCAGAGGAAATATTGAGCCCGAGCAGGCTTGCGAATAGGCCCGTAGAAAACAACACCGAGAAGTGCACCCAAAACATGCCCTTGAACTCTAAGATGCTATGCCCAATAGCCAAAAAGGTAAGGGATTGTAAGGCAGCAATGATGGCCAGAATTAACACCTTGCTAAGGAGGTAGCTACCCCAGCTTAGGTGGAGGAAAGACTCCCGTTTTAGGATTTTTCGGTCCCGGTATATTTCCTCTGCGCTTACGGTGAGGCCCATAAAAATGGAAACAATGATGCTCATGAAAATGAAAACCGGGATGTTCTCATTCTCACTAAACACGTACTGTTCGCCCGCATAAAACTTGCATATGTAGGCCAACACCAGCGCCAGCAGAGGGGCTTCTAATAGCACCAGGGCCAAATACTGTGGATTGCTAAGCTTGGACTTGACATCCCGGTTGAAGAAAATGCCGAGCTGCTCCCAGGTAGAAGCTATTTGTGTGCTTACTGGCACTTTTTCCCGTATGTGGCTTAGCCTGGGCATTACTCGCTGGTCCTTGAACTTCTGGAACCAGTCCAGCGGAGTTACCCTCCGTTCCTCGGTTACCTTGCCGTATTCGTTTTTGATCCTCGACTCTATGATTTCAAAGATCTGCTCCGTTTTCACATTTCCACACCGGATGCACTCCGCTTCGTCCTTATCTATCTGATCTGCCTGCTGCTTGAAGTAGATCAGAGCTTCCACTGGGTCTCCGTAGTAGATGGGGTACCCACCCTGGTCCAGGATGTGGAGGCGGTCAAACATCTTGAAGATCTCCGAGCTCGGCTGGTGGATCACCACAAATACCAGCTTACCCTTGGTGGCAAGCTCCTTCAGCAGTTCCATGATGTTGAGCGAATCCCGTGAGCTAAGCCCGGATGTAGGTTCGTCTACAAAGAGTACCGAGGGCTCACGGAGGAGTTCCAGGCCTATATTGAGGCGCTTGCGCTGCCCGCCGCTGATGGTTTTATTCAAGGGCGAACCCACCCGCAGGTCCTTTATTTCTACCAAACCCAGGTCATGTAGGACTTTGTCTACAATCACCCGAATTTTGGATTTGGGCTCTTGCCCAAAACTCAGGCGCG
>JBCBHI010001158.1:0-1887 GCA_038525885.1 Bacteroidota bacterium | reverse complement strand
TATCGTAGTAAAGTACTGGGGTCCGCCGTAGGTCAATGACAGGTTCATACCCAGGAAATTGTTCTTCCCACGCTTTTGGCCTACCGCCCACTCTTTGCCACCCACTGCATTAATCAGGTGCCGGGCATTATACTGTGAGTTTCGGCGTATTCCATCATTGCCCACATAGGTAGCATCAAAAAGAGACCCGTTGGCAAGGAAGTAGAAGCCCTGGTTGAAACTACGCTCAATGGAGGCTTCGATACCGTAGTTGCGGCCTGTGCCTCCGTTGTTAAGTTGCCATTGCTCAAACAGAGCGTTGTTGGCCGCCACTCTGGATACAGGTACCTCAGCCCCTACAACCAAATTGTATTGGTGCTGGTAATATACTTCTACCCCTAGCTGCCATTGTTCACTTTGTCTGTGGTGCCAGGCTAGGTTGATATGATGGGCCTTATTGAAGCGCAAATCGGCATTTTGGGTTGTCATTACACCATCTATCCTTCGCTGGCTGATGTACGCAAAAAAGGGCTCCATTTGGCTGTGCAGACCATACCCAACGGAGAACGAATGGTCTGGCAGCGGTTGCCAGCGTGCACTGAAGCGAGGTTCTACGGATACTTCTCCTGTCATGGCCAAATACATCAGGTGCACGCCTGCGTTGACCTGCCAGGCCTGGCTCAGATAGAACTGAGACCGGGAATAGGCCTGCAATAGCATAGAAGAACCTGCACCTATCCTGACCGTATCCAAGGGGCCTCGTGTGCTGAGTACCCAATCTGTGAAAGGCCGGTCTTGGAAAAATACCCGGCTATAAAGACCGTTGACAATGAGGCCTGTACGGTGTGTATGCTGTGGACTAAAGCGGTGGTTGAGGTACCCGCTAAATGCGAGCCTGCCCTCAAAATCGAGCCCACGCCTACCGGAGTCAATTTGAAAAGTTTGGGTATTGAAATTCCAGGTATTTTGGGCCACCTGAAATCCAGTTCCCACTACACTCGCCTTCAAATAGGTGTCTTCGCCCAGGGGCTTGAGGTAGGTAGTACCTACCGTTGCCGTCCAGTTTTCGGTAAGAAAACCACCCACTGAGCTCATATAAGGCTCGTCAGCAGTAGAATCAATGGATGCCGTACGCCGCGAAACGCTATTGCCTCCCAATCCAAAGAAGTCGATATACCCACCACTCTCTAGTTCATGATGCAACTTGAAGGAGAGATCCTGGTAGGTAGGCACAAAGTTCTGCTGCAATATCTGATTGACAAAGTTGGTGGTGGAGTAGCGATAGTTTGCCAAATACGAGGTATTCCCCTTTTTTCCGACGGGGCCCTCGGTCGCAAAGTCTATTCCCACCACGCTTATCTGGGCCGAATGCTGCCGTTTCTCCATGTTGCCATTGCGAAAGGTGACGTCGAATACGCCACCCATAGCATTGCCATAGTCCGCCGGAAAAGCCCCACTGTAGAAATCAGTATTGGAAAGGAGCCGTTGGCTCAAGATGGTGATAGAGCCGCCAGAGCCCCCTAATACGGAAAAGTGGCTGGGGTTGTAAATGTCTACGTCGCTAATGCGCCACATTACCGCGCGCGAGCTATTGCCCCGCACGTTGATCTCGTTATTGAGCAATGAGGCATTGGGGACTACTCCAGGAAATTTCCTGGCCATCCGGGCCGGGTCATCTATGCCTCCGGGTATGCGGCCAAGTTCCTCTACCCGGAAACTCCGGGCACTCAGCAAGGCGGCTTCGTTGATTACATTCCGTTGAGCGGAAGAAACTACCACCTCATTCAGTTCAAATCGTTTTTCATGCCGTACACCCACTAGTTGAGTAGCCTGACCTGAGGCAATCGTAACTCCGCTTTCTACACGAGGGGTATAGCCAATGAAACTGATCTCAATGTCATAGCGCCC
>JBCBHI010001157.1:0-1892 GCA_038525885.1 Bacteroidota bacterium | reverse complement strand
CATAAAATCTTGCTGTTGGTTTTTGGGGACTTGCCGTTTCCCGGTAATGCAGGAGGGCATAGTCCTACCCTATACGATCTTTTATTGGCCATTCCTCCACGGCATATATGTTTCGGTTTCTCTTGGAATCGTAGGTCAGATCGAGCATTATTGATCGTAACTACGTGTTTTAACTCTAACCTACTTATCAATGTCCAAGCAAGACTACGACCTCTTGAGTGGAGTAGATTCCATCGCAATTTCAAAACATTGCCCACGGCCTAAGGATTTTGGCGACCTTGCCAATTTCAGGGCCGCCAACCAAAACTCATTGGATTTCTGGATTTCCTCAGCCTTCAACCGCTTTGCCAGGCCTGCTACCTTTTCTCCCAATAGTGCTAAGGAGATAAGTTGGACCGATGGAGAACATGCGGACCTTACCGCCCGGTTCGAAGTGAATGTGCTTAAACGTGATGAACTTTGTGATGTGGCTGTCAAAGTGAAAACCACGTTCAACCCTCCTTACACTAACGATGCTAAACTGGATAAGTGGGACCCCATGCAATCCTACTACCAAGATGTGGTAAGCTTTTCTATGAAGCCGGTAGATATAGGCGAAAACAAAAGCAAAGGGGTATTCATTGTGGACCCTTCCGGAACGGCTCCGGAAACTAAAAATGGGGCGGTGGACTATTCCGAATCCCGATCTTGGAACATGAAGAGTGGTTTTCAAGGTAAATCTAAAGGAGCCTCTTTGGATGGAATTGGGTTAGATTTTTCAGTGGGTCATAGTGTATCCACGGGTAGCAAACGAAGTGTGCATGATTTTGAAATCGTAAAAACCACCAACAACCAAGAGGATAGTGTTACCTGGACCTTGGAAATGAAGAATAAATACGATTCCAGCACTGGGCACAGCTATAGTGTCAACGATCCTCAAGGATTGGTGATACACGGGGCTGCTACCACATGGTTGTTTGATGTACCCGATATGGCTTCGCATGATATCAATCCGGAATTTTTGGTCGGGTTTCAGGGGCGGAAAAGGGTGGCTGAGGATGCTACCCTATATTTTCATTTCGAATGCCTTCAAGAATTGAAACACTTCGAAATATTGGGTAGGGGAGGTATTAGAGGATTACGGACTGGAGGAGAGGCCGTTTCTGTTCCCGGTTTGGTGGCCTTGGAGGGCCTGTTGGCGCTTGATTTAGGGGCTAAAACCGTCCGTATTGTTGAATCAAAGTCTGAGTTCTGGTCTGCCAGAAACATTGCCAACAATGATGTCAGGCCCTTGCTAACGATCAAGTAGCGCGAAAAACCAATTGAAGGAGGAGCCTATTCGAAGTGCCAAAGGAATCGAAAATTGGGCGTTCAAATAGGAAGTGTTACCCCGGTCTCTTTGACGCCAATGCCTCTTTTAGTTCATCTATGCCCTAATTGTTGTTTGAATATAGCGGCACTAACAAGCGGCTGGGTAGTCTAGCATGAGCTAGAAAAGAGGCTGGCTCATTCGTTATGAGACAGCCTCTTTTTTACATAATCAGCACGGGAATCAGATATTCCTTGGGTTTCCCTTTCGTTTCTCCTTGCATGATTAACCGTAGTACGTGTTCACGGCTTTTGGTGCTTACCCCATTCATGATTAGCTGAACGTTGCCCCCAATAGACTCGTACAGACTTTTGCTGTAGAGCATTACCCCATCGGGTGTTTCTAGCTGTATGTTCACGGTGCCTGTAACGTAAGAAGCCATGATGAGATCCATGAAGATGATTCCGGCTTCCTGATAAGCGCTTACCACATGAGCAGGTGGGGCTTGTTCGGCAGCTACCAGGCCTTGAGCGTAGGAAGTAGTGGCGCCACCCAAGGTAACCAGGGTGATACAGGCAGTAAAAATGACTGCTTTCATAGTTTG
>JBCBHI010001156.1:0-1896 GCA_038525885.1 Bacteroidota bacterium | reverse complement strand
ACCGCCCGGATTGCCTTGGGTTGGGGCACCTTCTTGTTTGCCGGAGGCATCACCTTGCTGATCGCCTGGGCTACCATCGGTTGGAAAACCTTTACGGCTAGCCAAACCAACCCCATCGAGGCCTTGAAGGATGAATAGGGTAAAGGGGTATTTCTGTAGGGGGGCGTTTCATGTAACGCCCCCCTACAGAAATATCTTCTCCTACACATCCTAATTATACCTCCACGATCTCTGAGTATACTCAATCTCCCATAGCCAAAAAGAGAATGTGGCAAGTTGGTTAGGAGTATCGACCGAGTTCCCTCGCTACGCGTCGGGATGACCTTGTTTGTTTCCCTTCTTATCCTCTTGATTCCATTAAAAATCTCTGTGGCCTCCGTGTCTACTCTGCGCGCTTTCAACCTTCGCCGGGCTCCGGTTGACGAAGTGTGTTCGCCTTTAGCAAAAAAGAAGAGACTAGAACCTAGACTGGACCAGGATTCTCTCCCTATTGAAATCTACTTTCTCAAGTATCCAACTCATAATTCACAACTAATAACTCATAACTATTCAGGTGCTCCCCTTTTAGCCATGCAGCAAACAAAAAGCCCCGGCCAAGGGCCAGGGCTTTTGTATTTGATTAATGAAATTAACAATGACTATTATAAGAAAAGCTCCCGGGTCCCACCCCAGGGGCTGGGTATTTACTCCTTGATGAATTTCACCGACTGGGTTTGGTTACCCTGGGTGAGGTGCATCATGTACAGACCTGTTTCCAGGTGCTCGGGGAGCTTCACCGATTGCTGGAGGCCACGGGTAGTGGCGTCCACTGTTTCGGTGTAGAGCAATGCCCCGCGCAGGTCGCGTACTTCCAAGGTCAGGTTCTCGTCCGAACCTTTGCTATCCCATACAAACCGGAGTTGGCTACCCGAAATCGGGTTAGGATGTACGTCTACTGACAGCGGCAGGGCCAAGCCTGCATCCTGAATCACCGCTACGCGGGAGTAGGCCTCGGTGGCGTCCGAGCGCTGGATGCGCAGGCGGTAGAAGGCCTGATCGCTTAGCACGGTTTCATCGTGGTAGCCGAAGCTTTCTGCATGGCTGCTCAGTACGCTGCCGATTACCTCAAACTGGTCACCATCGGCAGACCGCTCGATGAGGTAGTTGAGGTTGCCCTCAGCGTCAATCTGCTGCCAACTTAGCTGCACGGTACCATCTTCTCGCTGCATTCCGGCTAGTTCGAGGCTTGTCATCCGGCTTTGGGTAGTGGATACATTCTCCACGGCAAAGGCTCTAGCGAAAGCAGAATCCATGACGTTGCTAGCCCGATCGGTAATGCTGTCGACAAAAACTGTGAGGGTAGCACCATCGTAGGTGGCATTGAAATCGGCATCGAAGTGGAAGGTGATATCCGATCCGCCAGCTTCCATGCGATACATGGCCTCAGGAAGCTTGACGAAGGTGGTGTCATCATCGCCACCGCCCAAGGGGGTGGTAATGACGCGTTCGCGTAGGCTAAAGGCTTCTCCGGTTAAGGATTCGGGGGCAATGGCTTCGGTAAAGGTGAGTTGTAGGGACTCGCCAATACCAATCACGTCGTCTCCCGGGGTGATGTTCAGAACCCATGGACTTTGGGTATCGATGATACCAGAAGCTTCCCCTGAATACTCAGGGAAACCGAATTCGCCGTAGGCCACGGCCCGTACTGCATAGCTACCATCTACCAAAGCCGGAGTCCAGGTAAAGGCGTAATGTACGTTACCGTCGTAAGCCGAACGGTTGGCCACGTAATAGTCTACCAAATCTGTTTTCTCCAGAGTATCGATGAGGTGCCAGTCGGTCTCGTGCGCCGCTGAGTATTGCAACACGATGCCTTCCAGGGAGCTTTCCAACTCGTACACATCGTAGCCCGTGAGC
>JBCBHI010001155.1:0-1897 GCA_038525885.1 Bacteroidota bacterium | reverse complement strand
AGCAAAGATCTGGGATTTGATAAGGAACAGATGATTGTCGTCGACCGGGCCAACCTGCTACAGCAGAACCTGCTCTCTTTTGTATCCGAAATTGAGCGGATTCCAGGGGTGGAGGGTACAGCCTTGGCCAACACCACTCCCGGTGAGAACGCCTTCTATTTAGGGGCCATGTTCCAACAGCCGGGTGCTACCGAGCCTACCACTACCAAGAGTATGCTGGTGAACGAGGACTATTTCAATACCATGAGAATGGAACTGGTACAGGGCCGGTTTTTTGACGAAAACTTCCAGGATTCCCTCAGCATGGTGGTCAATGAGTCTGCCGTAGCCGAGTTTGGCTATGACGACCCCATAGGGCAGCAGGTGGAGTTGATCAACGGGCAAGGCCAACCCAACACTCCTCTTACCATTGTGGGCGTGGTGAAGGACTTTCACTTTGAGTCGCTGCACACCGAGATTACTCCTTTTGTATTTACCTATACCGACAGCGTGGGCGTCAACTTGTTTGTGCGGACGGAGTCGGATGATTACCGAGCCGTATTGGCACAGCTAGAAAGCACCTGGGATGGTATCAATCCGGGTAGTCCTTTTCAATTTTCCTTCTTGGATGAAGACCTGGATCAGCTCTATGTAGCTGAGCAGCAAAGCGGTAAGAAGCTCACAGTGCTTACCGGGTTAGCTATTTTCATCGCTTGCATAGGCCTGCTAGGGCTAGCTGCCTACACTGCGCAGCAGCGGAAAAAGGAAATTGGGGTGCGCAAAGTGATGGGAGCCTCCCTGTTTCAGATCATCTTTATGCTCAGTGGTAAATTCACTCGGCTGGTCATCGTTTCGCTGGTGCTTTCTATTCCCGTAGCCTGGTACCTGGCCCAGCAGTGGTTAGACACTTTTGCTTACCGCATAGGTATCAATCCCTTGGTATTCATAATTGCCGGAGTAGGGGCCATTGCCATGGCTTGGCTCACCGTGAGCTATCAAAGCTGGCGTGCCGCGGCGGTCAATCCCATCCGCTCCTTGAAGGACGAATAATCCCGTACCACTCCTTATCTAATTGTGCGTTAGCGCGTATCCCATAGGCAGGACCTTTTTGGTTCTGCCTACGGGTATCCCCGTCGTAAAGCCCGCCCACATGATAGGCGAAAGGCAAATGGTTATTTCAACGGTTCAATATGGACAAAGGCCTCCTGGTATTTCATTAGAAACCTTTGTGGACGCTGTGCCCTCTTTGATCACCCAGCAGAAGTAGCCCCCAGGTTTCTTGCTGGGTCCATTTCCACCAGCCTCCTGATCCCTCCAATCTTCACGCTATCAGCTGTTTAAGGTGATTTTGCGATAGAAATGGAATCCTGAATCTTGCACAATGAGTTGGTAGTTTTGCCGTTGTGGGGTGTGAACCGGAAGGATGACTTCTAATCTAAAGCAGAGTTACCTTTGGTGACTATTTTTTGTGATTAACACCAACAATTCAAACAAACGGAAAACAAGATGAACAAATCCTTACTCATTCTAGGGGCGGTGGCTGCACTGGTATGGAGCTGTGATGGTGGCCAGCAAGTAGAATCGTTGAGCAATGAGCGAGACTCGCTCAACCTACAGGTGGATTCTCTACAGACCATAGTAGAGGAGCAAATGTACCAGGCTGAAATGCTGTCGCAAATCAGCCAGTATCTGGACTCCGTGGAGGTAGACCGGCAATGGCTACGTACCAACCTGGAGACGGGAATCCCGGAGGATGACTACATCGCCCGGATGAAGCGGATCAACCAGTATCTAGAGGAAGCGGATTTTACCATTGGCGAACTGGAAAAGACCCGGGTGGCCTACCTGTCGCAAGTCCGTCGTCTAAAAAAGGACCTGGAAGAAGCCGTGGCAGAAATAGAACAACTGCAACTGGTAG
>JBCBHI010001154.1:0-1899 GCA_038525885.1 Bacteroidota bacterium | reverse complement strand
TGGCGATCAGGAGCAAGGCTGCCCCCATATAGCCCAAATTGTAGCTATAGGCAGGATTGCTACTCTCGGTGATGCCACCCTGGATCTCATAGTTCCAATGGATATCTGCCTGAGGTTGAGCGTAGTAGGATACCGGCCACAGGTCGCTTTCCCAGCCCCGTTCTTCCTGAAAATCGGTAAGGGTGTTCGGATAGTATTTCTGATAGAGTTCCGGCAGTTTTTCCTGGAAAGCCAACGGGCTGGCGTTTTCTTCCAGCAGTACATAGGTGATGATCCATGAGGAGCCCCAGTCGTGTACATCCCAACCATACTCCTGGAAGTTGGCCAGTACCTGTTCGAAAGGCAGGACGTAGTCGAACTGTATAGTGGAATTAGTAGGAGGGTTCTCGGCAATAGCGGTGACCTCCATAGCTACGTAGTCATCTTCTAGCCGCACGGCCACTTCCTGCCCTATAGCGTTTTTCCATTCGTCTCCGAATAGTTGGCGGGCCAGCTTTTCGCTTAGCACCATGTTTCCTTTATTGGCTAGGGCGGTTTCAGGATTACCCAGAATCAGCGGAAAACTGAAGGCGTTAAAAAAGTCATTCCCCGCGTAGAGCACATTTTTATCATAGGTGGTTCCTTCTGATTGTACCAGCGTGGGTGAGGTGGTAAGCTGCACTACAGAGGCTACTTCAGGAATATCCTCCAACAAGGCCTCCCCTAGGGGGTAAGGTAGATAAACATCATATTCTTCCACATCCCCGGTTTCGGTATAGCTTACCCTAGCCATCCGGTAGATGCTATCTTGCTGGGTGTGGAAATTGTCGTAGGCCAATTCTTCCTTGACGAAGAGGAAAATGAGGATTGCACAAGCCAGCCCTACGGCCAGACCCAGTACGTTGATTGCAGTATACAGGCGTTGGTGTTTCAAGGCCCGTAGTGCTACACTTAGATAATTCTTAAACATGTTGTTGGCGGTTTATTTGGATTTTGACAAGGGCAAGCTGGCAACCTTACCGGGCAAATTCCATCCGCTTGCAGTGAACCGTCAGGTACGTGTAGTGAGTTGTAGTTCGGCGGCACTAAGCATTTTTGTCGAACCAATTCAAATATTGCATATTCTACGGTTTGCGTTGCGCATATTCACCGTGTACATTCACTCCCTTCAGAATTAATTTGCATGACTCCTCAAGAAGCGTTACAGAAATATTTTGGGTACAATGCCTTCCGGCCTATGCAGGAAGAAGTGATTGCGGAGGTGATGGAGGGCAAAGACGCCTTAGTACTCATGCCCACCGGGGGTGGTAAGTCGGTATGTTACCAAATACCCGCTTTGCTGCGTGAGGGCATTGGGGTGGTGGTGTCTCCTCTTATTTCCTTAATGAAGGACCAGGTGGAGGCGCTCAAGGCCAATGGTATAGCCGCGGCCTATCTCAACTCCACCCAGCCGGCTGCTGAACAGAAGTCAGTGATTGCAGAGGCGCAAGCAGGTACCCTGGCGATGTTATATGTGTCTCCGGAGCGGCTGCTCACTCGTGACTTTTTCAGCTTACTGAAAACCATCCAGGTGAGTGTTTTTGCCATCGATGAGGCACATTGTATCTCCGCATGGGGTCACGATTTCCGGCCGGAATACACCAAACTAAAGTTTCTGAAAGAGCAATTTGCCGAGGTACCCCTGATGGCCCTTACGGCCACGGCCGATCCTACCACTCGCGAGGACATTCAAGAGCAGCTAGGCATTACCCATACTCGGCAGTTTGTTGCCTCCTTCGACCGGCCCAATCTGGATTTGATGGTACTGCCTGCCAACCGCCGAATAGAGATTATCACCCGGTTCATCCAGGACCGACCAGGGCAGGGGGGTATCATTTACTGCCTGGCCCGAAAAACCACCGAGCAGATCGCGGCTAAACT
>JBCBHI010001153.1:0-1901 GCA_038525885.1 Bacteroidota bacterium | reverse complement strand
CTCCACTCAATATGGTGAATCAACTTTATGCCTATTGGAATGTAACGGATAAGTTTACCCTTACCCTAGGTAACTTCAATACCTTCCTGGGCTATGAGGTGATTTCCCCCGCTGCCAATTTTAATTACTCTACCTCTTATATGTTCTCTTACGGTCCTTTTTCCCATAGCGGACTCAAGGCAGACATTGATTTGGGAGGCGGCTTTACGGCGATGGCTGCGATGCTTAACGCTACAGATTTTACGGATTTTAACCCGGCAAATGAATTCTACGGCGGACTTCAGGTTGGGTACTCCAATGATGTGGGTGGCATATGGCTTAATGGTTTGTTTACTGATGGTTTCTGGCAAGCAGATATCACCACTGGATGGGATGTGACTGATTTGTTGTATCTCGGGTTAAACAGTACGGTTGCCTCTGACAATTTCACGGGTGTAGCTGGTTATGCTCAAGTGGCTGCTACCGACAATCTAGCCATTGGCTTTCGTGGGGAGTATTTCCTTGACCAAGGTGTAGGGGTGTTAAACCAAGATGAAAGTGTAGTAGACCTCACGCTTTCTGCTAACTATAGCATTGCGGGGCTGACTTTTATCCCTGAGTTAAGGATAGATCTGTACTCAGAAGAGGATTTTGTAGTCACCGATGCCTTGACCGACTCGCGGGCCAACTCGCTGAGCTCGTTTGTACTGGCTGCGGTATATGCGTTCTAATGGGATTTTGTAAGAAAGAATTTTAGAACTCAGTAATTCACAATTTGTCATGACTAAATCAAAGCTCGAATACATTTGGTTGGATGGATATAAGCCAACCCAAAGTTTGCGAAGCAAAACTAAAATTATTGAAGGCTTTAGCGGTAGCCTGGAAGACTGCCCCATGTGGTCGTTTGATGGCTCCTCTACCGAGCAGGCGGCGGGCAACTTTTCAGACTGTTTGCTGAAGCCCGTAGCGATGTATCCTGATCCTGCCCGTAAGAACGGTTTCTTGGTAATGACCGAGGTACTGAATGCCGATGGAACCCCGCATGAAAGCAATGGCCGGGCAACCATTGAAGATGAGGATGATGATTTCTGGTTTGGTTTTGAGCAAGAGTACTTCCTTTGGGACCCCGAGACGAACCTTCCGTTGGGCTTTCCTGCAGGAGGTTTTGCTCGCCCTCAGGGGCCTTATTATTGCTCAGTAGGTGGGGCCAATGCTTATGGACGCCAGATCATTGAGGAGCATTTAGATCAACTGATCGATGCTGGTATCAATGTAGAAGGCATCAATGCAGAGGTAGCACCCGGGCAGTGGGAGTTCCAGTGTTTTGCCAAAGGTGCTAAAAAAGCGGGCGACGAAATGTGGGTAGCCCGTTACCTGGCAGAGCGCAACGCTGAAAAATATGGTGTGGCAATCAACTGGCACTGTAAGCCCGTAAAAGGGGACTGGAACGGGTCTGGTATGCACGCCAATTTTTCCAACAGCCTGCTGCGCAATGCTAATTCCAAGGCAATTTTCGAAACGGTGTGTGACAGTTTTGCTCCGGTGATTGAAGAGCATATTGCGGTATATGGAGCTGACAATGATCAGCGCCTTACCGGAGAACACGAAACACAATCCATCAATAAATTCAGCTACGGAGTATCAGACCGGGGCGCTTCCATTCGGATTCCGGTGTATACAGTAGAACACGGTTGGAGTGGTTATTTGGAGGACCGCCGGCCCAACTCTGCAGCTGATCCTTACAAGGTGGCTGCCCGGATCATAAAAACGGTGAAAACTGCTGATGTAGAAGAGTTCGCGTAAGGTGCTTTGCGCCAGAACGTGAGTTGGTGGGGCTGCCTTTGCCAGGGCAGCCCTTTTCTTTTTTAGGTAGCCGCTTCCAATCGCGAAATCAATTCCTCACCGCTATCTACCGCCGGTTC
>JBCBHI010001152.1:0-1904 GCA_038525885.1 Bacteroidota bacterium | reverse complement strand
CCTCGGACATCTCCGGGGACACCTGCTCCTGATACCGCCCCAAAGCGGTTTCCCAATCCACTGGTTTTTGATCAAAAAATACGTAGTGCTCATTCACTTCATTCCATACCTGTGCTACCAACGAGGCAGGATCCGCCACGGGCGTTTCGGTCGTCCACATGCTGTCACAAGCCGTAGCGGAGAGGATCAGTAGCCCCCCTATCCATAAGTTTCTCATGACTATTTCCAGTTTGTGAAGTGAAAAGAAAGACCTACGCTGTGCGATGCATGCCCTTTGGCCTCCACAATGCGGTTCATGCCTCCCATATATTGGTAAAACAGGCGCATTTCCCGGTTAGGCTTCTTACCCATCCGTACTACCTCAAAGCGAGTATCCAGGTAAAATAATTGGTTGGGAAGCCCAAGGCCTCCCGAAGCCAGGGCAGTGCTAATGTCCAATTCCAGATTCTCCAAAGGGAATAACCCGAGATAAGTGGGGCGCATAGAGTAGCCCACAATCGGCACCGTGGCATGTCCGGCTAGCTTCCATCGGTCATTTAGAGAATAGGTTGCTTCCACATAGGGGTTGAGGGTAAACGAAAGCTCGTAGCCAAACGGATTGTTGCCAGGATGATTATACTGAGCAAGGTCCAGGTAGCCACCTACCTGACCGCCCCAGCCCCAAGATAAATCAGCCCCTGCGGACTGTTGGCGCACGTATCGGTATTGCACCCCCACCCAGGTTCGGTCGGCAGTGCCAATCACAAATGCTGCCGGCATTTCCAGCTTAGGTGTGAGCGTGGCAGACGAAAAACTTCCGGAAAGTTCCTGGTAAGAGGCTTCGCCCAATCGGCGGATTTCAGTTTGGAAACTCAGGTTGCTTCCGGTGTAGAGGAGGTCCGAGTGACCCGCATCTTGTAGAGCGTGGCGTTGGCCGCCCACTCCAACTCCGTACTGCCAGCCAACCTGTGCACATACAGGCACGGAGAGGACCAGCAGCAGGCCCAAAGTAAAAATTTTCATGTGTGAATATTTGTTGTTGCGATGTCTGTTGGATGCAGTGGGCCCTCCCAAAGTTGCAAACCCAATCATTTTAATTATCAACAACCCAACAGCAAGCCAAGCCCCAAACAAAACCTGGAAACATAGAGCCCATGACTCATACATTTTGCCATTTCATTGGGCTTTTGCATCTTGTTCATTCAATCTTATCCAACGAACTAACATGCGAAGAACTGCAAACCCAGCGCTGAATCAATCGATCTTTGACCGTTCCCTGGCCGATGCAGACGGTGAGGTAATGACCTTGTCGGGCACGGTAAATAAAAGCTTTACGCTCATTCTATTGGTACTGGCCGGAGCGGGCATAACCTGGTTTATGTTTTTTGATGGCAACCCTGCCACCAACATCCTGATGATTGGCGGGGCCATTGGTGGTCTTGTAATGGCCATCGTCACCTCCTTCAACAAGAAGAAATCCCGGATTACCGCTCCCATCTATGCGGTTTTGGAAGGTCTGTTTTTAGGTGGATTATCTGCCTTTGCTGAGTCCTACTTCCCCGGTATCGTTATTCAAGCCGTAGCCCTTACCATTGGAGTATTCCTAGGCCTACTCCTCGCCTATAAGTCAGGCTGGATCAAAGCAACCGAGAACTTCAAGCTGGGTGTTTTTGCTGCTACCGCAGGTATCGCCTTCATCTACCTAATCAGCTTTGTTATGAGCTTTTTTGGTGGCGGCATAGGCTTCATTCACAGTTCCGGCACCTTCGGTATCCTGTTTAGCGTATTCGTGGTCGTAATCGCCGCTCTCAATCTTGTCCTAGATTTCGACTTCATCGAGCAAGGCGCGGAGCAAGGAGCACCCAAATACATGGAATGGTATGCCGCCTTTGGCCTATTGGTAACCTTGGTATGGCTCTACATCG
>JBCBHI010001151.1:0-1910 GCA_038525885.1 Bacteroidota bacterium | reverse complement strand
CGGTTACCTTCACGGCTACAAACCTGTGGTATAGGTTTTCGTTCCATTGGATCATGAGTGGGGCCATGGGCAGGTGCAGGGAGTGAGAATGAAAATCCTTGATCACTCCAATCACCCTCCGTTCGGTCATATTTCTTTGGTTCTCAGGGATGCTTTGGCCTACGGCCTCTTGGGGTGTCCAGCCAAGGGCCTCAGCCGCAGACTCGTTAAGGATGATCGCCTCTCCGCCCAGATCCGCGGCGTTGTCTTTAGAAAAGATCCGCCCGGCCAAGAGCTGGAGATCAAACATGGAGAAGAAGTCCACGTCGGTACGGAGCTGGTAGATATCCAGATCGTCCTCAGGTGTTCCCTCCACCCCGTCGTTGATGACGGTGCCCTGGTCCACGTAGGTGGGTAGATTTTGCATGGCCGCTACCTCCACTACGTTGGGGTCACGCAGCCACTCTTCCCGGATGCTGGGGTAGTGTTTCCAAAAGTCCCTTTTGAAGATGAACGAGGTCACCACCTGTTCGGTATCAAAACCTAAGTCCTTGTTCTGGATGTACCGAAACTGGAAATAGATGACCAAGCTGGCAATCACCATGGCCATAGAGACAGTGTACTGCCCTACAATGAGGGTTTTGCGTAGCAGTTGGCCATTGCCCAGCGAGGCAAACTTGCCCTTGAGCACCAAAATAGGCCGCAAGCGAGACATAAACAGGGCCGGATAGCTGCCCGATATCAACCCAATGGCTAGTACTACCACGGCCAACTGCCACAGGAGGTGCCCTTGTAAGAGCATGTGATAGTCGAAGGATCGCTGGACGATGTTTCCAAAAGCAGGAAGCACTAGGGGTAAGAGACCCAAGGCGATGATGAGCGCTAGTACGGCCAGAAACACCGATTCCGTGAGAAACTGGATGATTAGCTGCCGACGCTGGGCGCCAATTACTTTACGTAGGCCTACCTCCTTCGCTCTGCGAATGGAGCGGGCAATGGCGAGGTTCACGTAGTTGATGCAGGCCAGGAGCAGCACTAGCACGGCAATGACGGAATAGAGCAAAATTTGCTTGGGGTTGCCCGTACCGCCAATGTCAAAGTTGGTGTCCTGATTGAAGTGAACGCCTGAGAGGGATTCAAAGACCAGGTTTTGTGGATACAAGACCGGATCGTAGTAATGCTCATTCACCAGGGCTGGCATTTGCGCTTGCAAACCGGCCAGGTCGGCCCCCGCCCGTAGCGTGAAAAAGGTCAAATAGTAATTGCTATCCCACTTAGCCTTGTTCATCTGAAAGGTGTAGTCATTGGTCAGTTCCAGGTTGGCTACAAAAGTAAAGCGGACGCTACTGCTCTGTGGGGGATCTTGTACCACCGCCGAGACTGCATAGGCATGGTCCCGATAGCTCACCATCTGCCCCAGGATGTCCGTAGTGCCAAACATCTTCTGGGCCAGCGATTCGGTGAGCACGATGCTTTCCGGGTTTTCGAAAGCCTGTTCAGCGCTCCCCATCAAAAAGGTATGGGGAAAGACGCGGAAGAAATTGCGGTCTGCCACAACCCCGTCTTCCATAAAGGAGTCACCAGACTCCAGTGAAAGCAGTAGAGGCCGGGCGTTAAAGGCGGTGGCTGCTTCTACGGCGGCGTAGTTCTCCATCAGAGTGCCCGCTAACTGCACCGGAGTTACCGCATTGTAGCTTTTGCCTTGATAGTTTTGGTCTGGCCTATGGTTCAGAACCCGGTAGATAGCATCGGCATTGGTATAATGGGTATCGAATGAATACTCAAACCGGACGTATAGGCCGATAATGAGAAAGCACAGAATACCCAGAGCTAGCCCGCCGATATTGAGCAGGGCATAGCTTTTTTGGCGTACCAAATTGCGCCAAGTGACCTTGAAGTAGTTTCTAAACATGCTAAGGTGTGTTGCGGAT
>JBCBHI010001150.1:0-1910 GCA_038525885.1 Bacteroidota bacterium | reverse complement strand
GGGTCCGATCGGTATCTACCGATCGGACCCCTTCAGGTCTTGAATAATAATTCATATAAACCGCGGTTACGCAATGCGCTCATATATACCACCGTGAACTGTCCCCACTGTCGCGAGCCTATCTGGCTCGTGACCAAGGACCGCGGAAGTCTCCTGGCTTCCCGAACGCGACAGCGTTCGACATACAAAGGTGCCGACTGCCACCAAAAACAAGGAATATTGTGAAATGATCGGCTAGATGAAGAGCCGCAGCCAAGGAGAGTGGGTGAGTGGCCCTTCTGGCTTGGTATAATTTCATACAAAGCGCCGGGCGGCGCTCATAGAGGGGGAAGGATGACAAAGATGAAGGCCTCTTTCGTTACCTGCACCCTCAGCATTCACCGACGAGCTTGCCAGATGATTGTCAAGCTCGTCGGTTATTGATAAGCCCTTAGGCAAGTACTTCGGTACCAAGAGCCGCAATCTGCTCTTTTGCACGAGCTACTGCACCCTTTTCGTCCATCATGAGGCCAGTGGCGTCAATGAAATGGATATCCTGAATACCCAAGAAGTTCAAGAATTGCTTGATGTGTCCGGTAGCAAAATCAGCCGCCGAGCCCAAAGGAGTTCCTCCACTTGCCACTACAATATAAGTGGGGCGGTCCTGCAGTAAGCCTTCCGGTCCGGTTTCGGTATACCGGAAAGTAACTCCTACCCGGGCTAACAAGTCAAAGTAAGCCTTCATAGCTCCGGTCACCCCAAAGTTGTAGATCGGCAAGCCAATTACCAGGGCATCCGCTTCTTGTAGCTCAGCTACCAAGGTATCCGACTCCGCGATGGCGTTTTTCTGGTCCTCGCTGCGCTGGTCTGCAGGAGTAAAGTAAGACCCTACCATCTCCCCAGTCACTTGAGAAATACCTTGGGTTACATCCCGGTCAATAATTTCCGCCGAGCTATCACTGATTTGCCCAACTACCTCTTCTACTAATTGACGACTTACAGAGGCTTCTAAGGGTTTAACGCTCGCGTTAATTTTTAAGACTTTCATTTCAGTATGTGTTTTAAAGATATGTTTCTAGAATCAATATATTATAACATTAAATGTTTAAACATGTAAATGGCTCTAAGGTTCCACTCCTCAGGAAATATTTTGGGATTTTTTTAGCGCAGGGATGTAGTAACTATGTTTATGGACCTAAACACTACTACTGTATGCGTCGCATTGTGCTTATTCTCGCGGTGTTTTCTACGGCTTGGAGCTGTTCTCCCGGTACCTCCTCCGAGAGTGCTTCTTCCTCAGAGGCCTCACTGCCAGAAACTGAAACCGAAGCTGCTCAAGAAACCTCTCCACCCACAGAAGAAGTAAATGCGGTTCCTGCGGCTACCACAGAAACAACCTCAGAACCGAACCAACCAGAAGAAGCGCCTGCGCAAGCACCGCCAGCCACGACTCCAGTAGAAGCGATCCTACCCAGTACCCCAGGCGATTATGATGTGGTAGAGGCTCGTTGTGGAGACGGTGAAGTAGAAATGGCGGGCTTAGGTTCCATTAAGTTCACCAAAGCCCAGGAAATGCAGGGTTTGGAAGGGTATTACATGTTTAGCCAGTTTACCCTGGAAGACGACGGGGAAGTACTATATGAAGGAGCCCTGGAAGGTGCAGGCAACTACTACGCTAACTGCATGAACGGCAATCCGGGTATCGGTGCCTTCGTCTTTCATGAGACTACCTTTATCCTTATTCCTCGTACCCAAGGTTCCGATGATCTGCCGCCCATCAATCTGGTCCTTATGCTTCGGGATGGTGAAATCAACACCGCTCACACTACCAATACCTTTTTTGACCCCACCAACGACACCTTTGTAGTGGGCCACGTGAAGGCCATCTTGTATGAACTACAAGCGCTGGAAGGAGTTAAACTCTGAAAACC
>JBCBHI010001149.1:0-1911 GCA_038525885.1 Bacteroidota bacterium | reverse complement strand
CGGAGGAAGCCACAGTCTTAGAAGCCAAAGCCGGGCTCGCCGGTTCATAGCTGGCGAAAGTTTTCGGCGGTTTTGGGAGATCAGGAACTACGGAAACCCAACTCTCTTTGGTCAATATCCGCTCCTAATTCTAGGAAAGCCAAGCGTGACCGCCTAGCTTCGCGGGCGAAATTTGAATCCAAAAATCAATACTTGATATGAGTCAGAATAATCCCGTGCGCAACGCTGAAAACCCACAGGTGTTCTTCGAAATCGCCATTGATGGCGAGCGCTCAGGCCAGGTGGTCTTCGAACTCTTTGCGGACGTTACTCCCAAAACCGCCGAAAACTTTCGCCAGCTATGTACCGGCGAGCCCGGCTTTGGCTACAAAGACAGTGGCTTCCACCGGGTGATCCCTCAGTTTATGTGCCAGGGTGGTGACTTCACGAACCACAACGGTACGGGTGGCAAGAGCATTTATGGGGATGAATTCCCAGACGAGAACTTCACGCTGGCTCATGACAAGGAAGGCTTGCTTTCTATGGCCAACCGCGGACCCAACACCAACGGCTCTCAATTCTTCATCACTACCGTACTCACTCCTTGGTTGGACGGCAAGCATGTGGTATTTGGCCAGGTAGTAGGCGGAATGGATTTGATAAAGAAGATTGAAGGCATGGGCACCCCACAAGGTATGACCCGGTCAGAAATCATGATTGCCGACTGCGGCGAGGTAGCCGAAAAGGTAGCCTAAGGGCAGACTGGAACTACATGAATGGGAAGAGGAGGTGAAATAATCATCTCCTCTTTTGTTTTCCATGCCCCTTAGTATTCTCTCCATGGGTAGGAAGTATTCTGAAACGTACTCTGCCCAATGAATAATGGTTAGATTGGTCCTGCAAACGCCTGGTAAAAAAGTGAAAATATTGATGGCCTCCACAACAAAGCTTCTGTTCCTGATTTTGGTAGTCTTTCCTATGGCTGCCACTGCGCAATTGACCACCGCCGACGAGGAGATGATTGCAGAGTTCATGGTGGAAAATGGGATCCCCGGCCTAAGTGTTGCCATTGCCATGAATGGGGAACTTACCTATGCCAAAGGATTTGGGGAAAGCAACCCTGCGCATGAGCCTGTAACGGAAAGTACCATCTTTCAGGCTGCCTCCATTAGCAAAAGCCTTACCTCAGTACTGGTATTGCGCCATGTGCAAGCGGGTCGCCTGGGTTTGGACCACTCCGTCAACCAGTATTTGGAAGGTTGGCAACTAGAGACCTCCAAAAAGTCCATCGAAGAGATCCCCACCATCGCCCAGTTATTGAATCATACGGGGGGAACCAACATCCATGGATTTTTGGGTTACCGAAATACGAGCAAGCGGGTACCGGACCTCAACATGATCTTGAATGGCAATAAGTTTACCCATATATGGGAACCTAAAATTCGGGTAACCAACCCACCCAATACGGCCTATGACTATTCCGGAGGGGGGTACTGTGTGCTTCAGAAAATAATAGGAGACATAGACGAGGCTAGCTTTGATGAGCAGATGCGCCGTGAAATTTTCGAGCCCTCCCATATGACGTCAAGTTTCTTTAGTACGAACCTGACTCCTGCCCAAGAGCAGCAGATAGCCATAGGTTTTATGAAACCGAACAAACCGGTAAAGGATGGCTATCATGTATATCCACAGCTTGCCGCTGCCGGCCTATGGACTACTCCAAGTGATCTTACCCGATTCTTAGGGCAGATACAGCACTCCGTAGGATCGGCTGATCCTGAGGCCTTGCTTACTCAAGCAAGTCTCAAAAGACTACTGACTCATCCCATATTGGAAGACGGCACCAGCGGACCCTATGGTCTGGGGTTTTATCTCTTAGTGGACCCGGAAACAGATGAGGCTCACTCCATCCACCACTTTGGGAGCAACCAG
>JBCBHI010001148.1:0-1912 GCA_038525885.1 Bacteroidota bacterium | reverse complement strand
ACGCTAGTGAGTGTAGAACCTAAGAAGATGGACATTATGGCAGGAGGTGCCTCGTTGGCTCCCAGACGGTGGTCGTTTCCAGCGGAAGCGATACTAGCCCGTAGCAAATCAGCATAATCATATACCGCCTTGATGGTACAAACCACAAAGGTGAGGAACTGCAAGTTCTCCCGAGCGCTGCTGCTAGGCTGGAACAGGTTCACCCCAGTATTGGTGATCAATGACCAGTTGTTGTGCTTACCACTACCGTTGAGGCCGGCAAAAGGCTTCTCATGGAAGAGGATTTTCAGGTCATGGCGCTCAGCTACCTTGCTCATGAGGTCCATCATGAGCTGGTTATGATCTACCGCTACGTTGATGTCCTCAAAACGAGGGGCTACCTCAAACTGCGAAGGAGCTACCTCATTGTGACGGGTAGAAACAGGAATACCCAACAGGTGACACTCGGCTTCAAAATCACGCATGAAGTCAAATACCCGGTTGGGGATTGACCCAAAGTAGTGGTCGTCCAACTGCTGACCCCGAGCGGGGTTGTGTCCAAATACGGTACGGCCTGCCATCACCAAGTCAGGACGTGCAGCAAACAAAGACTTGTCTACGGCGAAATATTCTTGCTCGCAACCCAAAGAAGCACTTACGCGAGATACGTTGCGGTCAAAGTATTTGGCTACGCGAGTGGCCGCACGGTCTACCGCATCTACAGCCTTCAGTAGGGGCGCTTTGTTATCCAGCGCTTCGCCAGTGTAGGCTACGAAGATGGTAGGGATACACAAAGTTTTGCCGTAGATGAACAGCGGAGAGGAAGGGTCCCAGGCGGTATAGCCGCGAGCTTCGAAGGTACTACGGATGCCTCCGTTGGGGAATGAAGAGGCGTCAGGTTCCTGCTGAACCAAGGCGCTGCCTTTAAATTTTTCGATACCAGAGCCAGCGTCGAAGAAAGAATCGTGCTTCTCGGCCGTAGAACCGGTAAGGGGCTGGAACCAGTGCGTGTAGTGCGTCACATCGTGCTCCATGGCCCAGTTTTTTGCTGCCGAAGCTACAGCATCTGCCGTCTCTTCGTCAATCTTTTTACCCTTCTGGATGGCATACTTCACCTTGTCAAAAGCCTGCGGTGCCAGGGTAGCACGCATGGTATCCAGGTCAAAGGAAAGCTCTCCGAAGTAGTCGGAAACCTTAGAAGAAGGGGTCTTTACAGAAACCTTCTTCCTGCCTTGCACATCGGCAAGTGCTTGAAAACGAATTTTGGCCATTTTTCGTGAGTCGGTTTAAAAATGAGCCTAAAATTAGATCAATTTTCGTTTTCACCCGTTAAAACCACTCATTTTTTACCCAAAGTGAGGTTAGATTACGTTTTTTTCCCCAGGAAACGTTTTCGACAGATCGTTATCTCACCTGTTAGTATAGGCTGGTGGAGTTTGAAATCAGGTATGTTCTTTTGCATCCTGGGGATGGAACTCATCCAGCGATTAGCAAAACACTTCAGATAGGAGATAAGGGGGTACAGGCGTTACTCGGTCGAAATTGCATTGCACCTATCGTCCTCGTTTCCAAACGAGGACAAGCGAGAATCGCGTTTTCAACGCAACGAGCGTCGCAGACACATATCTCATTACATCCTTATTGCAAATCAGGACGATTGAAATTCTTAATTAAATGGCGTTGGGGGCATGTCCTGCGCTTAAATCCTATCAAGGGCGAAATACATAATTGATAGGTGGTGAGACTATTGCAATGCCAGTGGTCTGACGACTTCGAGTCGACTGGGCGTCCCCGTCCCACCACGAGATCATTCCCTCAGCGCGGCATTAGGTCTACTTAGGTTAGTTGGTGTATTTCAGAGCTTCTGGTCCCCTATTTCCTGTAGATTCTTCAAAGGCCTAACTTCCTCAGGACTGAGACTATTCGCCTGAAA
>JBCBHI010001147.1:0-1912 GCA_038525885.1 Bacteroidota bacterium | reverse complement strand
TGGCTGCTGGAGCGATCTTCAACTTATCCAATGGGGAATACAGAGACTTCATGCAATGGCTTTCCGATAAATCATTTGATCACCGATCAGAAACTGAGCAAGAACTTGCCCAGTTGATTGCCATCGCGAAAGAGGAACGCTATTACGACGAGATATCTAACCAGCTGTCCGCCTTAGAAAATCGTCTTTCGCACAACAAGGATGCGGACCTTGAAAAATTCAAGGACGAAATCGTTTCTCGGTTAGAAGAAGAAATAGCGGCCCACTACTATTTGGAAATTGGTCGGGTGGAAGCTTCCTTTACTCACGATCAGGAAGTGCAAGAAGCTATCCGAGTGCTTAACGCCCCTGATGAGGTAGATCGCCTGTTGGCGCGGAGCAATTAAACACCTATGATGGATTATTTTTACCTCTTCCTGGCTGGGCTGGGAGGAGGTTTTATGGCAGGCCTCCTCGGTATCGGTGGAGGCATTTTTTATTTACTGGTATTACCTTTTGCCCTGACTAGAATTGGAGTTAACGACCAGGAAATAGTACAGTACGTAATCGCCAATTCTCTTTTCGGTACTCTATTCGCCGCTTTGTCCGGTAGCCTCACCCAAATGCGCAACGGCACTTTCTACCTGCGTCCCGTTCTTTGGGTTAGTTTAGGAGCAATTACCATTTCACTACTTACTATCAACTTCTTTGTTAACACTCCCTTTTATTCCAAGCAGGTATTCAACATCGTAGTCATTGCCCTTTTAGTCTTCATCCTCTGGCGCACCTTACGAAAGTCTGCTATCGCCAAGGGTAAGAAAGGAGGCGATAAAGGTAAAACCCCTTCGCCAAGATGGTTCATGGGTGCTGGGGGCTCAGGAGGCTTGGTGGCAGCCCTCTCGGGACTGGGTGGAGGAGCTATCGTGGTGCCCTTCCTTACCCTCATCTTGGGTATGGACATCAAGAAGGCCAAATCCATTTCCTTGGGCATGATATTTTTCACCTCCCTCATGATTACCTGTTTCAACATGACCGAGGTGCCCCGGTTCAATGTAGACTACTATAATATGGGGTACATAGTCTTTCCTATTGTATTACCACTTGGTATGGGTGTGGTTATTTCTAGTCCTTTAGGTGTGAAGGCAGCTGCCAAGATGTCCTCCAGGTTGATCACCATTCTTTTTTCCATCTTTATCTTTGTGGTCATTTTGAAAAAAGCCTTCGAACTGATTCCAGGATAATGGCCCTCATCTTAAGTATCGAAACCTCCACCCCGGTTTGTTCAGTCGCTTTGCATCGCGAGGGGCAACTAGTAGGCCTCAATGAACTCTTTCTGGAAAAAACGCACGCGAGCCACCTTACCCTTATGATCGAACAGGTGCTGGCCAATGCAAAAGTGGACCGCTCGGAGATTTCAGCCATTGCTGTATCCGAGGGCCCTGGTAGCTATACCGGTTTACGCATAGGGGCCAGTACCGCCAAAGGCATGGCCTTTGCGT
The DNA here is from genome assembly GCA_038525885.1 of Bacteroidota bacterium. Taxonomy (GTDB): domain Bacteria; phylum Bacteroidota; class Bacteroidia; order Cytophagales; family Cyclobacteriaceae; genus DMST01. Next base: position 434 of record JBCBHI010001147.1, on the reverse strand, counting down.
TGGGTATCCCTATTGCGGCTGTGCCTACACTATCCGCCATGGCCCAGACTGTGGCCAATACCCAGGCGCTTTCCGTGGGGCTCTGCCCCATGTTGGATGCTCGCCGTATGGAAGTGTATTGCCAACTCTACAAACCAGATGGAAAGTTGGTGTGGGATACGCAAGCCCTGGTAGTAGAGTCCATATCCGATTTTGAAGAATCCCTAGATCGGTTTTCTATCCTATTCTTCGGTGATGGTGCTCCCAAGCTCAGAGAAGTCCTTCAAACTCATCCAAATGCCCATCTGGTAGAGGGCATCTATCCTTCTGCCAAATCTGTGGGTGAGCTCGCTTGGGACCATTATAAGAAGGAGCAATTCGTGGACGTGGCCTACTGGGAGCCCTTTTACCTCAAAGAATTTCAGGCAGGTATACCTAAAAAGCGCCGTTAGGTG
>JBCBHI010001146.1:0-1914 GCA_038525885.1 Bacteroidota bacterium | reverse complement strand
CATTACCGATGGCCCACAGGCTCACTGGGGTGGGTTTATTGCCATGGTGCTCTTTAGTGGGGCCTTCTATGGAGTATTCGCCTTCTTTCGGGAGCAGGTATGTACCAACGTATGCCCCTATGGCCGCCTGCAAGGCGTACTGCTAGACCGCAACAGCGTGGTAGTAAGCTATGACCACGAACGGGGCGAGGGCCGCGGCAAACTGCGCAAGGGGCAAGACCGCGAAGCGCAAGGCTTGGGGGACTGCATAGACTGCCACCAGTGCGTGCACGTATGCCCTACGGGTATCGACATCCGGAACGGTACCCAGCTAGAATGTATCAACTGCACCGCTTGTATCGATGCCTGTGATACCATCATGGACAAAATCAATAAGCCGCGCGGTTTGGTGCGCTATGATAGCGAAGCTGGGATTGCCGACCGCCAACCCTGGCGGCTTACGGCTCGGGCCAAGGCCTACTCGGTAGTGCTGGTAGCCCTCATAGGCGTGCTCATCAGTTTGCTGGCCCTCCGTACCGACGTAGAGACCTCACTCCTACGTACCCCAGGCATGACCTACCAGGTGCGCGAAGATGGCCGCATTAGCAACCTATACAACGTGTCCTTACTCAACAAAACCACCGAGGAGTTGCCCCTCCGGCTGGAGTTAGTATCCCCCGAGGGAGAGATCAACTGGGTAGGTGATGGTATTTCTACCCTGGCCCAGCAGGCCAACGTAGAAGGCACCCTATTCATGATCATTGACAAACAACACCTCAACCCCATGAAAACGGAAGTGGAGGTAGCCGTCTACAGCGGCGAAGAGCTCATCAAAACAGTGAAAACCAACTTTATGGGACCCTTTTGAATTGACGAGGGACGACCGCGGCGGCGGACCGCTGACGATTGACGAGTGGGCAATTGTAGAAAAAGGGATTGAATATTGAATTAGATGAGAGGAAGGAATCAGTAATGACTCTTCGAACTTCCAACCTCGAACCTCCAACTTCGAGAACACTATGAAAATAAACTGGGAAACCCGAATTGCGCTGTTCTTGGGAGCCTTTATTGTCTTCATTGGCTATCTGGTGTACCGCACTACCCAAGTCAATATTGACCTGGAAGCGGATGACTATTACGCCCAGGAAGTTGCTTACCAGCAGCAAATAGATAAGCAACAAAACTTTGCCGCGCTGGGAGAACATATCCAAATAGAGCAGGCCAAGGGGGAAGTAGCCTTCCTCTTACCCTCCGCCCTCAAGGGCAAGGGTGCGGAAGGTTCGGTGGTCTTTATGCGTCCGCAGGACAAACGGATGGACCGCAACTTTGACTTCACCCCCGACAGCATGGGCAAGCTGCTCATTAACACCGATGATCTGGTGCCTGGCAACTACAAAGTACAGCTAGACTGGACCAGCGAGGGCACCGCCTACTTTTTTGAGTCAAGCCTGTTTGTACACTAATGGTGTGGTGGAGCGCCATATTGATAGGCTTTGCCGGGAGCTTCCATTGCGTCGGTATGTGTGGGCCCTTGGCGTTGGCCGTACCCACGGCCGGGGGCAAGCATCCACGTACAGCTGGGCTGCTGTATCACCTGGGCCGCATCACCACCTACAGCCTTATTGGCCTGGTACTGGGTGGCCTCGGCTTCTCCGTATCCGCGGCCGGTTGGCAGCAGGGCCTTAGCATTGCCCTAGGCATAGTCATGCTGGCCGCAGTACTCACGCCGGCCTTGGTTCCGGCACCCAAGTTAGGCCCCTACTATGCGGCCTTGAACCGACTCAAACTGGCCATGCGCAAACAGCTAAAGCGCCGCAACTTGCTGGCAGGTTATACTGTGGGCCTGCTCAATGGCTTCTTGCCCTGCGGCCTAGTATACCTGGGCTTGGCCGGAGCCATGGCTACCTACGATCCACTAAAGGGGGCCGCCTACAT
>JBCBHI010001145.1:0-1920 GCA_038525885.1 Bacteroidota bacterium | reverse complement strand
AAAAAGCATAAGCTCAACCGGGAAGAGCACATCACCCTGCTGCTTGCTCTTGCCCCACACTTTCGGCCGCTCAGCCAAGGTTGATTTTCGGCCATCTCCTCCAGATACAGCAAGTTCTTTTTGTAGAAGGTATGGTTGGTACGGAACATCTGAGCCCGCTCATTTCGCAGCTCCACGTCTCGGCCCGTGAGCAGAAACATCACCGTTTCCCCGGTAGGGATGATACCCCGATGTTCCTTCTCCGTCACTCCCCCAAACTCCGTACAAATGCGATCAAAATCCGGGTTTTTGGCAAAGAACAGATCTAGCACCTGCGGCCGAAAGTGTGGGGCAAGAGCAAGCAGCAGGGTGATGTGCTCTTCCCGGTTGAGCTTATGCTTTTTCACCAGTTTATCCAGCGGGTCACCCGCTACGGGTTCGTAAGGGATGGTCTCCAGTTCGTCCAGAGGGTAAGGCTCGTAGGTTTCGATGTTCTCTACGTGGAGCTGAGCAGCTTTTTTTATGATGGCGTCGAGAAAGGTGAAGTGATGATTCATAATGATTTGGCTTTATAGCGTTTCGATCAAGCGTTTTAGCAATACATCTATTTCCCGCACGGTAGGATAGATTAAGTTGTAGTGGGATGGTAAGTGAAGGTGCCCGTAAGAAATGTCTTTCTGTTTGTTGGCGGTGTGAACCAAGTGGGCTACCCGATAGGGTAATTCGTTGGAGAAGAAGTTGTCCCCAGAGCCATGGGTGGGGGCGCCGGATATTTTTCTCATAGAGAAGTAGGGTCGATTGCGGTTTTTCTTTGGATCAGATACTTGGAAAGGGCTGGGTTCGCTCCGCGTAGTGGTTTTGTAGCTCTGGTCGAAGTACACAAATTGCTTGTCCATGCTAAGTCCTTGGCGCTGTAACCGTTTCCGCTTCCGTAGCCCGGGCAATAACTTCCGAACGGGTAAGTTGGTCTCGTAAAACGGAGCACCTCCGGAAATGATGGTACCGCTTTTTGATGCACTGTTGTTCCCCGTTTTCCCTCCTCTATGGTTAGCATAAAAGCGTTCAATCTCAATCACCTTTTCCGCACCTTGGCTGAATGTTACGATGGCATCCACCTTGTTTAGGTAAGGAGCGAGGAATCGTTCAATCTCCTTTTTGTCAAAGGCCTGATAGCTAACCGGGAATATGACTGCTTCCACCTTGGCCCGTGTCTTATTTGACTGGATATTTTGCCCATCAAACTGCAAGGCTACCTGTGCCGAAATATTGTGTGCTTTGGCAAACAGCCTGCGGTTGCCAAAGGGGTCAAAGCCTGCAATCAGAATACGCTTTACGTTGCGGTCATGCGTAAAGCCCACTTGGGCATCGCGCATTCCACGGCTGGCTTGATCAAGTGTCTCGATGTGTTGGGGCAACTTTGACTTGATGTAGTTGAGGAGGTTTCGGTTTTTGGGCAGCTCCGTCTTTAGGGCTCGTATGAGGTGCAAGCGTGCCCAATAGAGGTTTCCGTCTAGTTTCATGGAGCCCACAGACCTTTGGAGGTTCCCTTTGGCACGTTTCGAAAAATGATTCCAAAGCTGAACTCCTGTAGACTCCAATAAGGCATCCAGTTCCTGAGGGCCCTTTACCGCAACCACCTTAGCCTTAAAGGCTTTTACCAGGTTTACGACCGGTTTGTCTGCGGTGTAGTTTTTTTGGATGATAGGGTTGGTCACATCCTTTTCTTCATTGCTGAAGGCAAAGCTGGAAGCAATGTCTACCAAATGGTCTGTGGCAGCATCATACCGGTAGAAGGTTCGGCCACCCTCAGATTTCTGATACTCAAAATAGTTTTGCGCCGCTACCTGAGCGGGTAGCTTGGCCCGTATTTGCTTATAGTAGGCCAGCTACAAACCGCCCAAGTCCGGGGCGGCCAGCCTAACGTCTGCCTTACTGGCCTAC
>JBCBHI010001144.1:0-1920 GCA_038525885.1 Bacteroidota bacterium | reverse complement strand
GGCTTTATCGAGCAGTTTGGGGAGGACCGCATTCGGAATACTCCGCTGTGCGAAAGTGCCATTGTGGGTACCGGCCTAGGGCTAAGCATCAACGGGTACAAGGCGGTGGTAGAAATGCAGTTTGCTGATTTTGTCACCTGCGGGTTCAACCAGATAGTGAACAACCTGGCCAAGATACACTGGCGCTGGGGGCAAAAGGCCGATGTGGTAGTACGGATGCCTAGCGGGGCTGGGGTACAGGCGGGGCCCTTCCATAGCCAAAGCAACGAAGCTTGGTTTTTCCATACTCCGGGACTGAAGGTGGTGTTCCCCACCAATCCGTACGATGCCAAAGGGCTGCTGGCGGCAGCCATTGATGACCCTAACCCGGTTATTTTCTTTGAGCACAAAGCCATGTACCGCTCCATAGCGGAGGACATCCCCGATGAATACTACACGGTGCCAATAGGCAAGGCGGCCACGGTAAGAGAAGGGAATGAACTGAGCATCATCACCTACGGCATGGGCGTGCACTGGGCGAAGTCCTATGCGGAGGAAAAGGAGCTAGATGTAGAAATCATCGATTTGCGCACCTTGCTACCTTGGGACCAGGAGGCGGTAAGAGCTACGGTAGAAAAAACCAATAAGGTGCTGGTACTGCACGAAGATACCCTGACGGGGGGCATAGGCGGTGAAATAGCGGCCTGGATCAGTGAGCATTGTTTCCAACATCTGGATGCCCCGGTGATGCGTGTGGGTAGCCTGGATACTCCAGTACCTTTTGCCAAAGGCCTGGAAGACAACTTCCTGCCCAAAGCCCGGATGGAAAGCAAAATTCAGGAACTGCTCGCCTACTAGTCTAAATTGATTAGACAGCAAATTTAAAGCAGGCTAATTTGAGTTGGCCTGCTAAAGGTCTTTCCTCATTTCCAGGAATCTTTCTATTTTCAGGGGAATTTTTCTGAGGGACAGCTGTATCCTTTCCTGATAGACAAAAGGAACGGTTTGTTCGACCCCCGAATATATGAGCGAGGCGCTACTTCGAGGATTAGTACAACTCTTTGCCATCATAGCTAAGCTAGATGGGGTACAACCCGCCGAACGGAAGGTGGTAGAGTTGTTCCTTGGCAACCAACTCAACCTGTCTACTGCTCAGAAATACATGGCCTTGTTCGACACGTTCGCGAACAAAAAGTCTAAACGAAAAATCCATTTTGAAGAGGACACGGAATGGCAAGGCGAAAGGGCCTCCGTTCGGGACTCATCCAAACTCCTGCTTATCTGTACTCAGATAAACCAGGAGATGACCCAGCACCAGAAGGTAGATGTGCTCATCACCATGTTCCGGTTGGTGTGGTCAGACGCCAATATCACCGAGCAGGAATACGAGTTTATTTCTACCGCCGCAGATACCTTCAATATTCCTCAGAATGAGTTTTTCGCCATCGAGAAGTTCATTCTCAATCAAGACCACTCCTCGCTAGAAGTAGAAAACCTGCTGGTACTTACCGGAGACGCAGCACTGGACTTCCGGGAGCACAACGCCGTGTTCTACGCCTCCCTGGAAGGAACCGTCAGTATCCTCCGGCTACCTAGCATAGACAGATTCATGTTCTACTATCAGGGGGATACCATCTACTACCTCAACAATACCCCAGTAATAGGTGGCGAGGTACAGTTGCTGACTCCGGGTACTTCGCTGAGAGGCCCCAAGCTCCGTACAATCTACTACAGTGACCTTACGGGCAATTTTCTTCGCTCAGAACGCACCAACGCGATCACCTTCGAGGCCCGCGATGTATTCTACTCCTTCAATAATGGGCGTACGGTGCTGGTAGACTTCAATATGTTTGAAACCTCGGGCCGTCTCATTGGCCTGATGGGCGCCAGTGGTACCGGCAAAAGCACCCTGCTAGAGGTCTTGAATGGAAACGTAACCCC
>JBCBHI010001143.1:0-1920 GCA_038525885.1 Bacteroidota bacterium | reverse complement strand
TCAAGTTAGTACTATGCAGTGTCATCCCTTAGGCACCCCGTTACCGTGCCCGAGTTCGTCAACTTTTCCATACCCATCCGATGAGTGCGCAGCACTGTTAATGAAATTTAAGCCAAGCCTGCGAACGCCCCATCTACTGTCCTTGGCTACGGCTCTTGAGGTTGCAGATCATTTCACAAAATGAACCTGTAAGGCACTACTCCAATCCCATGTTGCCAGCCTTGGAGGTCATGGTTTTGGTTCCGATTCCCCCTTTGTTTTTGAATCTCTATCTGGCGTCTACTAGGGGCGTTGTTCCTCTTTGGCTTTGGGAGACATCTGGTAGTGCTTGGCGATTTTTTTGCGCATGGTGAAGTAATTCACTACCCCTACCAATATAGTGATGGCCCCCAGGGCTATGAGGATACTGGTGAGGAAACTAAGGTCCTGTAGAAATTCCACCTTCCATACGGCCAAAGCGGTAACAAAAAGGTATAGCCCGGTGCGTAAGAAGGAAAGTAAGGTCCTTTGGTTGGCCAACCGAGTCCGGTCGATGGCCAGAAAATCACGTAGGATGATCTCGGGGTGAGCTTCTTGTTCCTTTTCCAGACGGCGCTCTACCATTTGCTTCATCATAGGGCTACCTCCTCCTTGGCTGCCTGGCCGTTCAGGTTGGTTTGTACTCCTGGGTGTACCTCCTGGCGGTCCACTATTTCATGCTGATCCCAATAGTCTACGGCCTGTTCATTGCCCAGGAAGAATTTCTTCCGCCCAATTTCATCCATGAGGCCAGAGCGATACATGATGTCGCGAATGGGGCCCTTGACTGCGGAAAGATAAAGGGTGATGCCGCGCTGCTGGTACTCATTATGCAGGTCGTGCAGCACGTGAACAGCGCTACTATCCAGTCCGTTTACTGCCGCAAAGTCCAGGACTATGAGCTTAAGCCCTTCTCCTTTCTCCTCCTCGAATTGTGCTAGCTTATCCCGGAAAATATTGGTATTGGCGAAGAAAAGCTGGGCATCGAACCGCACTACCAGCACCTCTGGCCGCTGAACTACCTCCGTAAACCGGTTTACGTTGCGCCATTGGGCGGTACCCGGCAGCCTCCCTAGTACGGCTACGTGGGGGTAGGTGCTGCGATATACTACCATGGCAAGGGAGAGCACTACACCTACGCCGATACCTTGCTCGATGCCTAGGCTAAGGGTAGCCAGAAAGGTAACCAGGAGCATGGCAAAGTCGCGCTTATCGGTCTTCCACAGGTGCTTTGCCTCTTTGAAATCGATAAGGCCGAATACGGCCACCATAATCACCGAGGCCAACACGGCTTTAGGTAGGTAGTAAAACAGGGGAGTAAGGAACAGCAGGGTGAGCACAATCAACACCGCGCTAATGATAGAGGCCAAACCCGTTTTGGCGCCTGCCTGGTCGTTGACGGCAGTACGGCTGAAGCCGCCCGTGGTGGGAAAGGCGCTGAACAGGGCCCCACCGATATTGGCTACTCCCAAGCCGATCAGTTCTTGGTTGTTATCTACCTCATAGTTTTTGTGCTTAGCCTGAATGGCCTTGGCCACGGCAATGGATTCCATGAACCCCACCAGCGAAATGGTGATGGCGATGGGCAACAGGCCTTGTAGGCTCTCCATATCCAGACTGGGGAAAGAAAGGGTGGGTAGCCCACTGGGCACTTCTTTAACGATCTTCATGCCGCTTTCATGGAGACCCAAAAAGTATACCGCTAGTATGCTGAGGATCACCGCTACCAAGGGGCCTGGTATGCCCTTCTTCAAGCGTTTGATAAATATAATAACGACGATTCCGGCTACGCCTAGGAGTAGGGTGGGAAGGTGGATAGAGCCCGCATTGGTGGCAGCATTGATGATAATCTCATGGATGTAATTGCACCTCTTGGGTATAGACATCCCGCGGAGCAATTAC
>JBCBHI010001142.1:0-1935 GCA_038525885.1 Bacteroidota bacterium | reverse complement strand
GGAGCAGGGCATTGGCATCGATCTGTACGACCGCGAAGGCCGCACCCTGCGGGCAGACTATGAGGACTTCTCCGTGATGTGCGTATACATGCCCTCCGGCAGCAGTGGCGATGAGCGCCAGGCAGTGAAAATGCAATGGCTTGCCGATTTTGAGCAATACATCGCTGAGCTACGCAAAACACACCCTAACCTGCTCATCTGCGGAGACTACAACATTTGCCACCAGGCTATCGATATCCACAATCCTGTTTCCAACAAAAACAGCTCTGGTTTCTTGCCCGAAGAGCGCGAATGGATGAGCCAGTTCCTTGCGAGTGGTTTCGTAGATACCTTCCGGAAATTCAACCCCGAGCCACACAACTATACCTGGTGGAGCTACCGCGCCGGAGCCCGCGGCAAGAACCTCGGCTGGCGTATCGACTACCACATGGTCACCGAGAGCCTAGCCGACCGCGTTACTCGCGCCGCCATTCTGCCCGAGGCCAAACATTCTGATCATTGTCCCATTTTGGTGGAGATAAAATAGAATTCAGAAAACAGAAGATTGAATACAGAAGCTTAGGTACGAGGGACGAAATACCAGGGACAAGGTAGTTACTTACCAATAGCGGAATCTTACTTGGGGACACTGCCCTCTAGCTTCGCTCAGCCTAAAGACCCCGAGCCGATATTCCATTCGTCAATCGTCATTCGTACCTCGTCAATCCTGAGCTTCTTTACTTTCAGATGGATTAGGACCAAAATTCATAAAACGAATATTTCTGGATCGGTAGAGTCCCTGCTGTTTTTTACTTTTGCAGCTTAGTCTGTCCGCACAAACATCCCACACCACAATCATGGCCAAAGCCAAAGCTGCCAAGGAAACCCCATTGATGAAGCAGTACAATCAGATCAAGGGCCGGTATCCCGGTGCGCTGCTGCTGTTTCGGGTGGGTGACTTCTACGAGACCTTTGGCGAGGATGCCGTCAAGGCCGCGAAAACGCTGGATATTGTGCTCACCAAGCGGGCCAACGGCGCAGCTTCGCACATTGAGCTAGCAGGCTTTCCCCACCACGCGCTGGACAACTACCTGCCCCGGCTGGTGCGGGCTGGCCACCGCGTAGCCATCTGCGATCAGCTGGAAGACCCCAAGGCCACCAAGGGCATCGTGAAGCGGGGCGTTACCGAGCTAGTAACTCCCGGTCTATCCTTCAACGACAACGTGCTGGACCAGACCAAAAACAACTACCTGGCCAGCATCCACATTACCAAAACCCATCTCGGCGTTGCCTTTTTGGACGTTAGCACGGGGGAGTTTATGCTCAGCCAGGGCCCCAAGCCCTACATCGATAAGCTGTTACAAGGCTTCAAGCCCAGCGAGGTCATTTATTCCAAAGGGGTGAAGAACACCTACACTGAAGACTTCGCCGACGATTTCAACTCCTTCGCGCTGGAAGACTGGGTATACCAAAAGGACTTCGCATACGAAAAGCTGACCGAACTCTTCGAGACTACCACCCTGAAGGGCTTCGGGGTGGAGGATATGCCCGAGGGCATCATTGCGGCAGGAGCCATACTGTACTACTGCGAGCAAACGGAGCACAAGGAAATTAGCCACATCAATGCGCTTTCGCGGATAGAGGAAGACCGCTACGTGTGGCTGGATAAGTTTACCATCCGCAACCTAGAGCTGCTGGCACCCCAGCAAGAAGGCGGCGTGCCCCTAATCTCCATGGTAGACCAGACCCATACCCCTATGGGGGCCCGCATGCTCAAGAAGTGGATGGTGCTACCCCTCAAGGACAAAGCGGCCATCGAGGAGCGCCTGGCCGTGGTAAAAGCCTTGGTGGACCAGACGGAAAAGATCCAGAAGATCACCGAAACGCTACGGCACATTGGCGACGTAGAACGCCTCATCAGCAAGGTGGCTGTGGGCCGGATCAACCCGCGAGAAA
>JBCBHI010001141.1:0-1936 GCA_038525885.1 Bacteroidota bacterium | reverse complement strand
GTACCTGGAACAGAAATTCCATTTCGGTAAGGAGCACCGCTACTTGGCTGTCTTGCAGCATGTGGTTTCGGCGTGATTCTGGAAAGCCAGGCTCAATGGGCAAATAAGCCCCGCCAGCCTTGAGCACTCCCAACATAGCGATGGGCCATAGGTGACTACGGTGCAGCATGATACCCACAGTACTTCCGGGTGCCAGCTTATATTCACTTAACAGATAGGCGCCCAGAGCATTGGCCTGCGCTTCTACCTGGCCAAAAGTTAGCTCAAGCCCCGCGCTGTGGATGGCTACCTTATCAGGGTTAATGTTTGCCTGTTGCGAAAACAGTTGGTGTACCGTACTGCTTGGGTGGTCGGCAGTTTTGCCTTGGCTCAGGGTAAGGATGGCCTCCTGGGTGGATGTATCCCACAGGGTCAAATCGTTAAGAAGACTTTCTTTAGTGGCTAGCCAAGAAAAGGCATGCGACCACTGAGCCAAGAGCCTTTGCACGAAGGACTCTTCGTACACTCCGGTGTGGTAATTGGCCGTGAGTACCACGGCTTCTCCCGTAGTGTCCAAAGTGAGCACCAGGTCATGTACTTCTTGGCCAGATGGGTAGCTTCCATGCAGGGGCAAGGAAACTACCAATACGTTAGCGCCCATTTCTTCTCCCTGCGCCAGTTGCCTGGGGTAGTCCGCAAAGGTGAAGGCCTCCTTTAGGTTCTGTTGGGTAGTTTGTAAGCAGTCCCTAAGCGTTAGGTCTGGGGATAACTCCATACCCACCGGTACTATCTGATCTGGCTGCATTCCTGGAATCTCAACCACCGGTAGGGTAGAGCCCGAGTAGTAGCGAAGCAATCGATACAGGGTGCAAACGGCCACCACCAGTTGACCAGCCGCAGACAGCTTTTGCACCTCCTGTGCATGCCCGTTACCCGTGGGTACGGAAAACCTAAGGGTATTTCGGGTAGCCTGGGTGCTAGGAAACTCCTCTAGCTGACGAAACACAAAGGGTTCCGAAAACCGCGATGCTTGCTTTGCCCAATAGGCCTTATGCTCAGCATAGGTTTTGCTGGTGTACTGCGCTACGTTACGTTGACTCATACTATTAACTCAAGGGGTCTTGGTAGAAAACCGTCTAGAAAGATTCATTAAACATGTCGACGATTTGTGCCTGCTGCTCAGGCTCAATTTCAGCTTCTGTGAGTACCAGGTCTTCCAGCGCACAACTTGGATTTTGCGCTGCCTGGTGCAGAATCTCAATCCACTGGCGCCGGAATAGCTCCACCGTTGCCTCATCAAACAAATCTGTATTGTATTCCAGCGTAAGGTGGATCTGGTCACCCTCTCCGCGTGCCCGGAATGCCAAGTCATACTTACTTAGGATGTGTTTGCCTGGGTAAGGTGTCACGCTTAGCTGTTGGGTGTTGGCCGTACTCGTTTGGTCTTCCACATTTACCAGATCCAACAGTACATCAAACAGCGGCGAACGGCTTCGGTCTTGCGGCCTTTGCAACCGGGAGATTAGTTTATGAAAGGGGTAATCCTGATGAGGTATGGATTCGCTGATGTATTGGTGCACCTGATGGATGATTTGGCCTGTAGTATACCTACTCTTGGCTTCAGCATATACCAAGATGGTATTCACAAACAAGCCCGCCATGTGCTCCAACTCAGGTCGGTTTCTCCGGCCTGACCGGGAGCCGATGCTGATATGCTCTTCTCCGGTGAGCCGATGGAGTAGTATAGCGGTGATACCCAACAGGATGGTGTATATAGAATGCGCCTTGTTTTCTTCGCGCAGCTTACGAAGCGATTCATGTTCCGTGGCAGTAAGCCCAAAGGGCAAGTGGGCCCCATTCAGGGTTTTTATCGCCGGGCGCGGTCGGTCATAGGGGAGCTGTAGCGGTACTACTTTGTTCCACAGATGGTCAACCCAAACTGTCCGGCCTCTGCAAT
>JBCBHI010001140.1:0-1936 GCA_038525885.1 Bacteroidota bacterium | reverse complement strand
CTTCTTCGTTTTCTCAAACACGATAAAGGACCGGATCAGATCTAGTAGCGTCCCGGGGTTCAGCATGCCCAGGATGAGCGTTTCCAGCTGGGGCATGGTGGTAGCGGCCTCCGTTTTGCCATCGGCAGACTTCCAGGCCATAAAGCGGCTAAAGCCGGAGCTTACCGTGCCCGCCTGGGCTTCCAGGCCATCGGACAGCACCGTGAAGGTGTTATAGGTGAACAGCCCGGGGATCATCCCCTTGTAAGTATCTATTTGGTCAAAGGCAGATCTAATATCTGCTTTAGGATCCGTGGCATTTTTAAGCTCAATCACCACTAGGGGCAGACCGTTTACAAACAGCACGATGTCGGGCCGCTTGGTGGCATGGTCCCCCGCTACCGTAAACTGATTGACCGCCAAGAAGCGGTTCTGGCCTGGCTCCTCAAAGTCTACCAGCCACACCCGGTCGCCCCGGGACTGGCCGTTCTTTTGGTAGCTCACCGGCACCCCTTCGGTTAGCAGGCGGTGAAAAGCCTCGTTGTTGCTCAGCAGGTCGGGGCTATTGATCCGCTGTACCGCCCTCAGAGCCTCTTCTTGCGCTTCCCTAGGCATTTCGGGGTTGATCCGGCCGATGGCCGCCCGCACCCGCTCCACCAAGAGTACTTCCTGATAACTGCTGCGCTCGGGGCGCTCGCCATCATGGGCCAGCTCCGGGCCCGGCTGGTAGTCATAATCCAGGCCTTCCAGCAGCTCCAGCGCCAGGTCTTCGATATCACTTTCGGTGAGTCGGCTCATTGCTAAACCCTAAAAAAGCGACCATTTTCTCCGCCCACAAGTCTTTTTAGCATTGACCAGTGAAAATTAGCAGGAATTACGGAGTAGGAGCATCGGAGAATGCTGCTGCTAGCGGGTAATACACGGGGTGCTGGGAAAGACCCTTATGGTTAGTCCTCCACCTCGGACAAAGCCGGTAGGTGCTCTACTAACCAAGTCCAGATAGCTTCATCACCCTGCTTTGGCGGCTTATCTAATAAAAGTGCACCCAATTGCTGCTGCACCGTTGCGTCCCATAGGTTGTATGGTATGCATTGATACCAGTAATAGACGTGACTTAGCGCGTACACCAGCCCTTCTATTACATTTTGCTTGTGGAAAGTCGATATTACCTGTTCTTCCAAATAATAAGAAGGCAGTGGGTATCCCTGTGTTCCGTTCCAGTATTTCATCAACCGAATGACGTTCAATACCGGATGGTTCGGAGAGTCACTCAGCGCATAGTCCAGGTCTGCTTTTAAAATGGTAGGGGTCGTAACGATCCAGGAGTCATTTGGACCCGGAATGTGATATTGAGGATTAGCCCAATGGGACGCGATCGGTAATGCGGGTACCAAATCAAACTTGATATGCTTAAACGTCAGCTTCACCGCAGGAAAGTCTGACTGGGACAAGGCATCCGGGTAAGCGTTTTCAAGTATGTCGAGGAGGCGTTTTCGGAGATTTCCTGGTTTTTCGGGCTTATTTTGCCAGTCCCAAACGACGAGAATGTCCACATCACTTTGTGGGTCATATTGACGTGGCAATACGGTATTGCGCGTATAGCTACCAAATAACCTAATATCAAGCAGTGTGCTCCCTAGCTGCCCCCGCAGTACCTCTTCGAAATGGGCGAGCGTCCGCTCTATATGCTCTCGCTCCGTTTCCTTTTGTCCCACGGTAAGGTAGGCTTCTGCAAAATGAATCAGCTTTCCATTACTATTCATTTCTTCTTGGGTTTAGAATCTAATTGCCTGAGACCCGGTAGTAGGTGTTTTACCCATTTCCATTCTTTATCTGGATTGCCCCGTTGCTGGTAGGTTTCAATCCAGTGGAGAGCTTCTAGGGTCTTTTTACCCTTAGCTCCCAACTGCGATACTATTTTCAAAAATGCACTGTATGGGGTATAACCTTCATAATC
>JBCBHI010001139.1:0-1940 GCA_038525885.1 Bacteroidota bacterium | reverse complement strand
CCAGCAGACGCTGGTGCGGGAGGTGGCTGAGGAGTTGAACGTGGAAATCGACCCAGCCACCATCGTGTACGTGGGGACCTTTGAGGCCCAGGCAGACGGACATCCTGAGGGAGTGCTGGTGAAGATGACTTGCTATGCTGCGCGATATGATGGGGTGCTACAACCCACCAGTGAGATTGAAGAAATCCGGTGGCTCAACTACCAGGATTGGGGTCTCATTTCCCCGGTTGATAAGTTGATTTTTCAGTTTCTGAAGGAGAAGGGGGATTTGGTATAGGAGAGGTTTTCTAGCAATAAGGCTGAAATAGGTCGGTGAGTGTTTTGTTGGTGATGCCGGGGCGCTTAGCCTTCGCTCAAACACCAACAAAGGCAAGTATGTATAAGGAGGCTGATTAGGGGTCTGATCGGTATCTACATTGTGAAAGACCGGTCAGACCCCTGCACCCCCTGCCCAACTACCCTGCAAGAGCCCCATTCTTTTCCAAAATTACATGGTACAGGATTGCCCTTTGTTTTTGATCAAAATGAATTCATAAGTATGAGATACTTTTTTGAATATAACTGGCAAGTTCGCGATGAATGGATGGCCCAGTGCCAAAAACTTGCCCCGGAGGTCCTTTACGCCAAAAGGGTAGGGGGCGTGGGCAGTATCGCCTATACGTTCTTCCATGTAGCCAAGGTTGAATATGACTGGATACGTGAGTTGCAAGGCCAGCCAGGGTACCAGGGAAAGGCCTACGAGGAGCTAACTGAATTTGATGGATTGGTGCAGCTGTCCCAGGACCTGCGGCAAGGGCTAAGACCTTTCGTAGAAGGCTGGGAGGATACCCAAGAGGGTAAGATTTTGCACCTGCGTGAGGGAACCGAGAGTGAGATCTATTGCACCTATGGTGAGGTAATGCGGCATGTGATAGCCCACGAGATCCATCATATGGGGCAGCTCTCGGTTTGGTTTAGAGAAATGGACCTGGCCCCCGTTAGTGCCAATGTGATCCACCGTGGTCTTTTTATCAATAATCAGCATTTGTAAGGGACTAGGGGACCCCATTCATTTTCAGTATTATTTTCTGCCTTTTTGATCTTATGAATAAAGTTGGGAGCTTTGTGGAGTTTTAGAATTTGATAAGGAAAGTAGAGTTTTCCATCCAGCGCAACGGAGAATTACTGAATTACCAAACGAAACCAGACGTAAATAAATGATTAGTAATGAATTACATAGTGTTAGACTTAGAAGCTACCTGTTGGCAATACCGGAGCGAACACCAGCAAAACGAAATTATTGAAATAGGAGCCCTGAAAGTAAATGCCACCGGCCAAACGGTGGATGAGTTTGCAGAATTTGTACAACCAAAGCTAGATCCTACCCTTTCTAATTTCTGTAAAGAGCTTACCAGTATTTCTCAATCTCAAGTGGATAATGCTGATACCTTTGAGGTAGTCCTAGGACGGTTTCAGGAATGGATCAATCTCAGGGAGCCTTTTGTGCTTTGCAGTTGTTTCTTATCATAGAAACCACTGGCCAAGGACTGCGACTTGCACCGCTTAGATAAGGCTTGGCTAAGGAATCACATCAGCCTAAAGCACCAATACGCAAAGATCAAGAACCTACGCAGGCCTATGGGCATGGATGGGGCCTTGAAAAGGGAAGGATTGAGCTTGGAGGGGACTCACCATCGGGGGATTGACGATGCCAGAAACATCACCAAAATATTCAAGGCCAACTTTGATCATTGGGTAGTCATGTGAGGAACATGATGGCAAAGGGCTTATAGAGTAACTATTCAGCTATGGAGTCACTGCTTTCTTTGATGCATGTATAAGGTGAGTTGGTTTACTCCATTGTTCTGTTATAATAATTCCAGTTGGCTGGTTGTTACTTTTTGGTCCCGGCGGGGAACCGATCGCCCCAAAAAGTAACCGCGCGGCGGCCGCCAAAAAAG
>JBCBHI010001138.1:0-1944 GCA_038525885.1 Bacteroidota bacterium | reverse complement strand
AAATCGCTGAAAAACTTTGGATTTGAAAGTAGCGTGAAGTTGCATTATTGATTGTTAACCATTTTTCAGCAGCCCCTACTTAGCCAACCGTAAACATGGCGCGATAGAAACCCAATTCCTGCCCATAGGCTTTGGCCATCACCAAGCACCCCAGCAATAAGCACGAGAGGTAATTCCTTGTGATCATTCTCCGGTTCTTTGGCGTCACTTACTATATAATATGAAAAGATATGGTGGAATTTAGTCCAAAAACTGAATCACGTCCCGCAGTACCTCCTGCGTGCGGAGAATCCGAAAATGCCCCGTACCTTCTATCTCTTTGAACTCCGCGGCATTCCAGTTATCGTACACCTTTTTGGACCGCCCAATGGGGATCACCCGGTCATTTTTATCGTGGACGATGAGCGCTTTATCCACGTTGATGGTCTTTACGAAATCGCTCACATTGAGCGTCTCTACATCCAATTGAATTTCCTTTTCCAAGCGGCTAATCAGGCGTTTCTTCACCCGGTCGGTTATGCCTACCATTTCCGACACATCATTGATCCGCTCTACAAATCGGTCGGGCGTGGTGAGCATTACGTATTTGTCTATCTGTACCTCAGGGTTACTGTATAGTGCATAGGTAGTGGCAACACCCCCAAAGGAGTGGCTCACCAGATGCTTTACCTGGTACCTTTTCACTAGCAACCCTACCAGCTCGGTGAACTCGAAAAGGCTGGTACTGCCCCGTGAGCTAAACCCGTGCGAAGGCCCATCAAAAGCATGGACGGTGTAGCCGTTTTGCAGGAGTTCTTCTACCAGATCAGAAAAGTTGCCCGCCTGCCCCTCCCAGCCATGAATGAGCAATACAGTTTTTGGGCCGCCCGGCCAGGTATATAGCTGAATATCAAAGCCTTTGAAGGGGTAGGTTTCCTTCTCAGCTTTGTCCAAGGTAGCCAGTTCATTCTCCCGCAGTTTTCGCACCTGCGGGTTGGTCAGTTGGTTGTAGGCAAAAGAGGTAATAGCCCCCGGAAATACGTTGGACGCTACTTTCACCATTAGCTTTCTCATCTCTAGAATATCGTTTTGCCTGCGGGTCTCCTATGTGTATCACTCGCATGGGTTATGCTGAGTAAACCTAACTAGAATAGGATAAGTTTTGGCTGCCCCCTTGAATTCAATCTCTTTATAAAAATTGTGATCCAGCACCCTAGTAATTACCAAGCACCCTTCTCCCAAAGGTCTAGAAATGCCGGAGCAGAAAGCCCTAGAAAGTCGACCAGAAAATGAGCAAAGATGGCCCACCGCAAGCTGCCGGTCCTCTGATACACCACTCCCCAAACCAACCCCATCAGCAAAGTGGAGACGATGATCTCAAAGCCGCTATTGAGCCCTGAGTTTACGCCAAAGGCCGCATGGTTGGCGGCGAAGAGCACGCTACCATACAGCACAGCCTGCCAGCGCGACCAGCTAGCAGTGAAATCCAGCAACAATCCGCGCCAGTAGAATTCTTCTATCCAGGGGTTGATCAAGGCCAGGAGAATCCAAGGCAACCAGATGGTCCAGTCGGTAAGGGTATCCGAATGAAAGATGAACAGAGGCAGTGGGATCAGGCCGAAAAGCACCGCCAATAAGGACCAACCGAGTTTGCCTTTCGGCTTTTGCAGCCATTGCTTCACGGACTGTTTTCCGCCGTAGGTAAGGATAAAAAACAGCCAAAGCGCCCACCCCACCAAGATCATGGGAATGAAGGCCCATTTGTCAAGGAATTGCCCTGCGGCATAGGCAATCCCGAAATTCACGCCAATGATTAAAAAGGGAGATAGAACAACTATTTGCTTTTTGGTCATGTACCTGGGTTGTTGAAAAAGTGGTTGCGCTACGGGAAATACTCCACGAAACGAAAATCAAGATACAAACCCTATAAGTAAGCTCGCCCTTGTTGGTTTTTAACCCGGAATA
>JBCBHI010001137.1:0-1955 GCA_038525885.1 Bacteroidota bacterium | reverse complement strand
CGCGCCTTCGGCACTCGCCGGCTGACGCCAAGCACCCTAAAGGGTGGCCATTTCGGGCTTAAACAAAGCCTCTATCGCTTACGCAGGAATCTTAACTTGCTGATTATTAATTCATTAATTGTGTGCCTTAACCCGAACTCAGATTTGTTGGGTGTGCTCCAGCATCCCGGTTGTATTGCCCTCTTCAATCGTCCTGATTTGCAATCAGGATGTCATGAGCATCGCGTCTTTGACGCTCTTGGCGTTGCAAACGCGATTCTCGCTTGTCCTCGTTCGGAAACGAGGACGATGAGGGGACGATAAGGGGCTTATTCAACCGAAGGTGCAGGGCTATGCTTCGGTGTCACTAGCCAGGTCCAGTTTGCATCCTCTTGGGGCAAGGTCCGGTCCAGCCCCTTCAGGTGTTGGTCAAAGAAGAAAGAAACGGCTTGGGCCTTGGCCTGGTGGCCAGCCAGGCGGTCATAACCGCGGCCGCCCAATAGGGGAAGCAGAAAGGGTGAGTCGGTGAAATCCAGGTGGTTGGCCTGAGGGAAGCGGGCCCAATACCGGTGCTCCGAAGGGGTTTGGTAGATAGCCTCCACTGGCTTTAGCTCATACCGTTTCACTCCCCGGTAGAAGGCCGGGGGCACCCGGAATTTTTTTAGTTCCTCATCCGTAAGCTCCGGAGAGAAGGAGCTAAAGTACAGCAAAGGGCAGGGATAATCTTGGGTGATGGCCGGATCGATAGGTCCGTCCATATTCACGACGGCTTGTACTTGTGGGAGCTGGAGGGCCCCGCTTGTGGCCGTGGCCCCACCCAACGAATGGCCCAGTATGCCTATCCGGCTAAAGTCGATGCCCTCGGCATAGTTCTGTTCCAAGTCCGCCACCAAGTCCTGGTACTGATTTACCTGATTGGGGACCACCCGGGAGACCAGGGTATCAATCAGCTGAGTCTGTGCGGCCACTTCCATTTTGCGGGCCAGCTGGGCATCTATATCGTATCGCTCGAAGCTAAAGCCGTGGTTGAGAGCCACTACGGCATAGCCTTGGCTAGCCAAGTCCTCCAAGAGGACCGTGTTGTCTACCAATGTACTGCTGGCTCCGTGGGAGTAGATCACCAAAGGAAACCGCTCGGTTGCCCGGTGACTTACTGGCCACTGGTTCGCATGGGTACGGATGGTTTTCAGATGGCTAAACACAAAACCGGGCATGCCCATCACCCCTTGAAAGGCACGGCTAGGTTGCGGATGATACCGGGCCCGCTTGGCCTTGGCAGGCAACGCTTGCACGGGCATCCAGATCTTATATTCTAAACCCGAGGTGGTTTGCCGCAGGTCAGCCAGCAAGGAGAAAGAACCGGTAGGCTTGGGCAGCGCAAATACCGGCAGCAGGTAGGCTAAGGCTCCGGAAAGCAGAAGCCCAATGAGCCCCAATACAAAAAGCACCCAGCGGAGGGTACTGCTGGGCAGAGAAATGGAAGCCACATGGCTGATTACCAGGCAAATGACTACTAAATATACCATACCCATTTGCCACCGACCACCGTCCTGCCACAGGTGGGCTACCAGCGCTGCCCCAGACAGCGCGAGGAATCCCCATGTGAGGTCTTCGCTACCAAGATGAAAGTGGTTAAGGAGGAGCCAAACGAAGGCCAATACCACCAAAAGGAGTTCTTTGTTTCGCATGGGGTGGAGGAGTTACCGAAGTACCTTACAGTTCGTCAAGAATTTGAGGGATCAGAGCCTGAAAAAAGGCATTGTTGTAGTGGCGACCGCTGCAGTTGGTCACCACACTGATGGAGATGTCTTCTTCTACCTGGTGAAAGACGAAGGACTGATACAGTAGCGTGCCGCCGTAGTGGCCCAGGTATTCTTTGCCGTTGTAGCTAAGCCGCATCACGCCGAAACCGTAGTCTCCAATCCCGCCTTCGCCAATGGGGATGGCGCTGGGTTGAATGTCAATCCAGGCCTGCA
>JBCBHI010001136.1:0-1956 GCA_038525885.1 Bacteroidota bacterium | reverse complement strand
GTCCTCAACGTGGCCCTGGATGGACGGTATTTTCTCACAAATCCAGACTTTGAACCCTCCTTTTGATTATTCTACTGCATAATCCGGGTTTAAGCACTGTAAGTGCGTCACCAACAAGTAGTTGTAGGTGCCGGGCTTACGCCCTCAAACACCGACAACGGCGAGAGGTCCCCAGAATTCTTACTTCATCCCCAACTGGATTAATCATTCAGCTGGAGCTGTCTTTCCGGTAGGCTCCCGGGGTATTACCCGTATGTTTTTTGAAGAAGGCGCTAAAATTGTTGGGGCTTTCAAAGTATAGCGAGTAGGCAATTTCTTTCACACTCCAGTCCGTTTGAGCCAGGTAACTTTTGGCTAAGGCCACCAAGTGGTTATGGATGTGACTAAGAGCAGTCTGCCCGGTGATTTCCTTAACCACCGCATTAAGATGGTTCGGATGCACACTGAGTTTTTCGGCATAGTGCCGAGTGCTATGCAGATTAGAAAACATCTCTACCGCGGTGTTGGGGTAGAAGCTAGTTTGGATGAGGGTTTGATAGCGGGACAGGAGTTTTAGGTTGGCCGTTTTTAGGCTGGATGCCGCCAGCTCACTGTCTACCTGTTCCTCAAAAAGCCGCTTCACATGCGACAATAGAAGGTAAACTTGCGCCTCAATAAGCTGAAATTTATCCGTAGCATCGCCGTAGTATTCCTCCCAAATGCTCTCGAACGTAGATATGACCTTAGGTAGCCGGTCGGCTGGAATGGTAAATGGAAGCGACTGATCCATCTTCAAAAATGGGAACAGATCCAATAGATCAGCCAGCACATGGGACTGAGCGATGAAGTCTTGGCTGAAAATGAGGTAATACCCCTTCCAATTTGGCTGGATATTCCAGGATATAAGCTGGAAAGGGGTATTAAAGAACAGAGTAGTCCCTTCCGGGAAATCAGAAAAAGGCCCCGTAATGGCCTTACCCTCCCCGTCTGACTTGATGGCGATGGCATAAAACTCATGCCGAAAGGCTGGCATCTGCTTATGCACCGTGGGCATATTGCCCTCGAAACTCCGAATGTCAAAGTGCGGATGCTTCGGGACGTCTACATTAATGCCCCGACAGTAGTCGGTGATGGTTTTAAAGTGCTGCATGGCCTATCAAGGCCAAGATAGGGATTTGCCCTAGGATGTGAATTTGCGAATATGGCTGCTTGAAGGAATCTGTGGAGAAGCTCCTACAAATCCTTTTTCAACTCCTCTAGTCTATCTCGGGTAATACCAATACCCTTCATGATCATCTCATCAGGAGCACCTGCCTCAATGAGGCCTTTCACTGCCTTTGACAAAGCTTCTTCTCTCCCTTTTTCCATACCTTCCTCTATTCCCTCCTCCTTTGCAGTATCCAAGGAGTTTTTAAGGTCACGGTAGTGCTTCAAGCTTTCTTGATAAGCGTTCATTTGATCAGGGGTAAATTGGGCAATCTCAGCCGTTTGGAATAGCTTTTCAAAGATGCGCTCTTTTAAGGTAACGGGAATTTGATCTAAACGATTCAAATTGCGAAGTACGTACAGCCATTTTTCGAAGCGAGTAGTCAATTTCTCCAACGGTTTATTAAATCGCGGCATTTCCAAGTAGATGAAAGTAAGCTTGTCATAGAAAACCGAGCCTGTCTGGGTTTCCATCAATTTTACATCATGCCGATACCGTCCTGGATCTTCAACTTTAGTGTCAAAAACAAAATCTAGAATGGCCACCGTGTAGATAGCCTGCAATTCGTAATTCCATGGAGTCTTTTCAGCTTGCTCCTGGATCGGAAACGTACTGTAAAACACCGTACGGTCTTTAAAGAAGGTCTGTTTAGTTTTCTGTAACTCTACAATAAATCGCTCACCCCTATCATTGATGCAATAAAGATCAAAAATAGCTTTTCGGTCCAGTTCAGTGGCCCCTAGCCGCTCAGACCGTATGTAGTTGAGATC
>JBCBHI010001135.1:0-1957 GCA_038525885.1 Bacteroidota bacterium | reverse complement strand
TACACGTTTTGGGCAGACCAAGAGGGCGCCTCGTTGAGCAGCCACTGGGGAGCCTGGTTGTACCAGATCATGGCGTGGCCCCGGGTACGCATTCCGTTCTGGTTCGCGTAGTTTACGAAGTTGTCAATATTAGTGGTGCTAATGTCATTGATGGTGACATTGAAGGGGTCCGCCGGGCGGTTAGGCAGCATCTGGTCCATCTTCATGCCATTTTCCAGCACTAGTATGTTATACTCCGTGCTCACAATAGCATCAATATTACCGTTGTCCGTTTGGGTATTATTCATCAGCTCATTGCTCATGATATTACCGATGTAGTAACCTTCCGGCGCGGCAATGCTCTTTAAGGACTGGGCCAACATGGGGACACTAAGCACCAACAGCAGCGCTGCGGTTAGCACTTTGGGGGAAAGGAAAAATCGTTTCATGGTTTTCAGGATTTAGGAATGATTACATGTGGGTTTGGCCATCCCCGACCGGGAATAACCATGCCAGCAAGGTACCGGAGCCCTCTCCCTAGAGCGGACTTTCCAAGCCCATAGCCGCTCACCTAGACTACTGTACCACCACACACTTTCCCTCACACATTTAAATTCTTCAAATAATTATTGATTAAAATCAAAAACAACCCTCAGGCTACCTCACACCACCTTGTCCAATAGGGTAGGCTTCTTCTTAGTTACTGGCCCTTCATTCTCTCGCTTGTTCTGCAATAGGCCATCAAACAGTCGGTAGGCATGGAGATTCGGCGAGCTATTGACGTACCAATTTTGATTTATCATGACGTATCTATGGCGTACCATCATGCCAAATTGGGCAACATGTCAAGCCTGATTTAGTAGAGTTAGCCAAGCATTTTGGGGCAATTGGCTTCCATTTTTACGATGAGCCGATGGATACTTATTCCCTTGTATCCGCAAACGTTGACGTATTTTTTTCCCAGGACTGACGAATTCGTGACGGACAGCATCCTTTCCCATTCTGCCCGCAAAACCCCACCTTCCTATTGCGCTGTACGCCCATATCAGGCTGCGGTCAATCATACACACGAATCGAAAACCTTTGGTTATGTCTACTCGCCTCTCCCCGGCCCTCTTGGTTATGGGTATGATGCTGCTCATTGCCTCCCTTCTTTCGGAGTTTGCCCACTCTTGGGCTACCCCCGAAGGTTCAGATGCATCTACATTGAGCATGGCCATGGCAAGCACCACCTTACCAGCCACCCCTTCCGAAGCTACCGTTCCCTCAGATGCTGCTCCCCTTTTGCAAGCCTCGCTCAGCACTTGGGTCGGCCTAGCCATATTGTTTGTTGGTCTAGCCTTGGGCTGGAAACAACTCTCCTTACGGCCTCTACTACTACAAACCCAGGCGCGGACCAACAACGCGGAGCTGCAAGCTCAACTTGACCGCCTACGCTATTTGCACGAGCTAGAGGTGAGCCGCTTGCAATCGGACTTGGAACAGAAGCAACAGGAGCTCACCGCCAGTACTACCCACCTAATGCGGCTCAACCAAACCATCGGGGAGATGAAGGAACAGCTGGCTACCATCAACCTAACGGACCGCAAAGGGGCCGAAAAGCAATTGCACCGCCTGTCTCATGAGGTGGCCACCTTGGCTCAGCCGGATGAGCACTGGACGCACTTCGAGATGCTTTTCAACGAAACTCACGATGACTACATACAACGGTTAAAGGCACGGTTCCGCAGCCTCACTATTCGCGACCTTCGGCTTTGCTCCTACCTGCGGCTCAACCTTACCTCCAAGGAGATTGCCCCGCTCATGGGTATATCCTACCGCGCCATAGAGGCCATGCGCTACCGGGTTCGGAAAAAACTCGGGCTCAGTACGGATGATAATCTGACGGCATTTTTGCTGGATTTCTAGAGTCGAAGTTAGAGGTTGGAAGTTGGAGATTCGAAGTTGGAAGTTGGAAATTCCTGGCGTGGGCGTCCAG
>JBCBHI010001134.1:0-1965 GCA_038525885.1 Bacteroidota bacterium | reverse complement strand
ATCTTCTTTGAGTCGCTCCTTGCAGGCACGTTTCAACAGAGCAATGTCATTGAAGGTGATGCGCTTGTCATTCTCAGAAAGGATAATCTCGAAGCCCTTTACATTCAGTTCAGGAATGTACCAGGGGTTGATGTCCAGGTCCAGGATTTTGGGTTGGGCACCCTCAATGTAGATCGTGTTGGTGCTGTCTACCTTTTCTATGCTGGTGATTTCTGACAGATCCAGCCCGGCCTTTACCCAACCACGTGCCAGGTAAACCAGTTCCGGCGCCCTGCGAGACTGCGTGTCGGATACCTCCGACCGAACCACTTCCTGATAGGCGGCATCGTGAGCGCTCCGCATAGAGGCAAAGGTGTTGGCTTCCACATAGTCTAGAAACTCCTGATCATCCGTAATGCCGGTGATTTTTTGCAGCAGATCCCAGCTATGCGATTTGTGCAAATCAGACTTCTTGAAGGCACGGCGTAGCCCCCAGTTGCCCTTGCCGGGGTTGTCCTGTTTTACCCGAATCCATTCATTTCGGATCTTATCGTAAACGCCTTGCAGGTCCAGGGACTTCTGCTCACGGTATACGGCTTGCAAAGATTTGATGACCTCCCCGTAGTATTCAGCCGTCACCAGTTCACCAATGTCATTGATCTCTTTAACGGAGATACTCGTTTCCGAAAGCTTCACTTCCGTACTATTTACCCAGCCAAAAGGATTGTAGTCCGTAAAAATGCTAAGCACAACGAGCAGGACAGCGATGGCCGCTGCTGCTACCACATATATCCAATATTTGCGAAGAAAGAGGAGAAACATAGCGTGGGTTAGTTGTCTTGGGTGTTTTCTACCTGGCCGCTGGGCACGTACAATAGGTCCGTGGCGGTGGTATCAAAATCGATGTATATTTCCTTGTAACCAGCCGTTTGTAGCAGGCCTTTCACCAGCAGGCGCGTTTTGCTTTCGGCAGAGGAGCGCAGTGGCAAGAAGTTGATCTTCTCCCGGATATCGATCTCTGCCTCTTCATAAAAGGCATCAATGTTTTCTGGGGTGAACTGGTTGAACCAATTGTCCTTAGAGTATTCCTCGTCTACCTCAAAGGACTCCGCGGGGTATGAAAAATTGATGACCTCTACCGGAGGCAAGGTGATGGTAACGGCCGCACCGTTTACTTCCACATCGCCGGGCCCAAGCTTGCTCAGGTCCACACCTAGCTTTAGGGTAGCTTCTGTATTAGCCAGGAAGACGCTGTTTTTAAGTTTCACGATTTTGAGAAACCTTTTCTCCTGGGTGCCCACCACTACTTTGGTGATCACATATTCTACAGTAGATAGCTTAGAAGCTTCCTTGATACGGCTAACAATGGTGGCCTTGGGATCTTCGGGTTGGCAACCCCACAAGAAGAACGCCATAAGCCATGCCAAGACGAGGTGCGTCCGTTTCATAGTATAAAAATTCAGGTTAGGTACTTAGATGGTAAGATAGCGGATATTCCTTGAAAAGGAAGACGAAGAACCGGAGTGAAATTCCCGTTTATCCGAATAATCCAAATTTCAGTTAACTTGCAGGGCAAATAATCGTTAGGTAGTAGATATGCACCCTTGGCGTAAATATGTAGCAGTATTGATGGCCTTCTGGACCCTTACGGTCTCCGTAGGTTTTACTGTGAACAGTCATTGGTGCGAAGGTGAATTGCTGAACTGGGCGGTGTTTACTGAAGCCCAGGCATGTGCACATCAGCAAGAGCTTGAGGCGATGCCTCCTTGCCACCGGGCCATGATGGCCGACGAAGGTGGGTGTTGCCATGAAGAATCTACCTACATTCAGAGCTTTGACGAGGAAGCTCCCGTACCCGCCCCCCTCGGAGGGTTTACCTGGGTAGGCTTGGTCACTGATTTTCATGACTACCTACTTACTCCGTTCCAGCAGCCATTACCCCTAAGCATTTCTTATGCGGTGCCCGAGGCACCCCCCCCTATTGAA
>JBCBHI010001133.1:0-1965 GCA_038525885.1 Bacteroidota bacterium | reverse complement strand
GATGGTAGTCTTACGGGCTACGGTGGCAGGGGATCACAATGGCTACCCGATTATGCCCATTTGCGGAGGCCACTGCTCGAACTGCTTTCGGGTTACCAACTCTTTGGGCCTGCTGTAGGTAGGAGCGGGTTTCCCCGTAAGGGATTGTTACAAGCTCATCCCAAACCCGTTGCCGAAAAGGTGTAGTGGGGGTATGTAGTGCTACCGCAAAATGTTGGCGCTGGCCAGCGAAATATTCTTGTAGCTCCTGCTCCATTTGCTCTAAATGCGGATTAAGGCCAGGGAGAATTACCGCGTTTAGGCGCTTGCGCAAATCTTTAAACTCCGTTTCCAACATGCGACGATCGGTAAACTCCAAAAGGCAAATACCCTCGTCCGTAGCACAGGCGTACATGGGGCCGAGAGGCGTAGTGAGGCGGTGAATATGAATGACTCTTTTACCAGCATTCTCGGTAGGGCTGCCGGCGAAAACTTTGCGGAAACGCTCATTGAAACCGCTTAATGATTCAAAGCCGTGGCCGTAGGCCGCATCCGTTACTCGTTGACCTTGATGAATGTGGTAGTAGGCGCTGTTGAGTCGCATCATGCGCTGGTAGGCCTGGAAGGTCATATTGTGATGCTTTTTGAACCAACGACGAAATTGGGCGGGTTCTAGACCGCGTTGGCGGAGGTCTGCATCTTTGATTTTCAATTCAGGATCTGCGCGGAGGTCCGCCAATACTTCAGCGATAAACGGAGGTGTAACGCCCAAGTCTTCCAACGGACGACAACGCTTGCAGGGGCGGTAGCCGTGCTGAATGGCCTCCTGGGTGGTCGCAAAAAACTCCACATTTTGGGGCTTGGGCTTGCGGGCAGTGCAGGTGGGACGGCAGAAGATACCAGTGGTTTTGACCGCCGTAAAAAATAAGCCTTCGTAGCTGGAATCCTTACGGACAATGGCATCGTACTGCTCCTGAAAAGTCATAGTTTTCATCATTTGCTACAAAGGTAAGCTCACCACTTCGTCGATACTACCGAAAATTGAACAAGCATGTTTTGAATTAGAATTAGCGTTAGAATGGGAATTAGAATGCGCTGTTAATTATTTGATTAACGAACTAGTTTAATCAACCAACTCAACTAAATCCACTAACTAATTTAACTGCTTACACAATCCGCTTCCGCCACATCAACCAAGCACCTATACTAAAGGTCACAAAAGCTAACCCCAGGCTCCGGATCATAAACTTCGACTGTGCCCAGAAGGAAGCCTCCACATCAGCGTAATCACCAATGCCCAGCAACTGATAGCCATACGGGTGGTACTCTACATACTCCCAACCCTGGACAAGAATCAGGAAAGAGATCAGCCCACCAATACCAATACCCAGGGGTAGAATGAGGTTCTTAGACTGTTGACTTATGAGGAATTGTAGGGAGGCATAGCCCAAGGTCATCAAATAAATACGGGTAGGGACAAGAAAGAACTGCCGTGTATCAAAGGCCTGATCAAAACCAAGATCGGGCATAAAAATGCCTACTAGCCAGCCCACACCAATCGAAAAAATACCGAATAGCGAGAGACTGACAAAGAGCATTAGTATAAAGACCAGCACCTTTGAAAGGTATACCGTAAGGCGGGACAATGGTTGTGTATAGATGAGCTTCCAGGTGTTGGAAGTAGTTTCGATACTATTCACAAACAGCGCTACAATCATCACAAAAAATGGGAAGAGCATATTGCCGGGCTCAATACTCATCTGGAGCAAACGGGGCCAGGCGTTAGTCCCCGCTTCCACAATCTGGCGTCCTCTCTTTAAGAAGATGATCAGATTAATAGCTGGCACAAAACCAGGGGCCAGAATAAGGAACCAAAAGAGGAAGGTGCGGCGAAATTTATATAATTCGGCCTGGAAGCCGCGGCTAAGGGCTATTACTGGGTTCATGCGTCGAGTTTTTGCGTAACGTTCAGGAAGATGGATTCCA
>JBCBHI010001132.1:0-1968 GCA_038525885.1 Bacteroidota bacterium | reverse complement strand
CAAAAAAAGAGGCCTTTAACAGTAAGGTTAATGACAGTAGTCCTCCAGGAAAAGGGGAACACACTTCGTCAATCCTAGTTTGGAGAAGGTTGAAAGGGCACCGATAAAGTAGGGGTTTTTCTAAATAGTTGGGGTGAAACATGGCACGGAAGCCAGAGGCTTCTTCATGATCCGGGAGTTCCAAGTGAATACACTTGAAACAGGTTGGTTACGCGGGAGGGGTCGGATCGGTATCTGCGTTGTGAAGATACCGATCCGACCCCTTGCTAGCCCCTTCCTCGTCATCTCGCCGGGGTGACTTCGCACGATGTCTCACTGCTCAGGATAACCCTTAGGGGTGAGTAGTTTTCAGTAGGGGGGAGTTTCAGGAAACGCCCCCCTACAGGACCCAACCCTACTATCCTACCACCAAACCTAACAAGGTAGGATTAGGAAGGATCATGTTTAACACCCAATCGCACGTAGGAAATAAGTTTCCAATTCCAGTACCTTTGCACCCAAATTATACTCAACCTAAGTACAAACTATTCAACCCTAATGGACGGTATATTTATCGACTTCAAAGAATTTAACGTCAGAATCAAGCAGGTTTCCCGGAATTTCTACGTGAAGGATAGTCTCAATTTTGGGAATGACCATTACTATTATGACTATGATGGGAACCTCATTTTCATTGAAGAAAAAGTATTAGAGTATCCCAACTACCCAAAAATTGCTATTCTGGACAATGAGATAATACGCATCCCGCATGAGCGTGAAAATGTAAGGCGTCTACTGGCCTGGAATTTTTTTGAAACCAAGCAGGGTGACAAGTATGGGCTAGCGGATCATCTCGGGAACGTCTACCTGGAACCAGAATTTGAATACGTTAACCTCTTCAAAAGCCACCAAACGGTACTGGCTCAAAGGGAGAATAACCTTGTCCATCTGGATCTTACCACAGGCATCCAGAAAGAGTTGCCCTACCAGGGATTCCAGATAAATAAAAATCACAACGTAGCTACGGTATATATTGAACCGGAGCCTTCAAAGAAATTCATACAAAAAGCAGGACTGATAAATGAGCAAGGAGAGGAGATTATTCCGCCTATATATGCTAAAATAGAGTGTATCAGCCTTGGTAATGAATTGCTAGTTGAGACCCTATTGGATGAACCCGATACTCCTTTCGAATTCATGGATGATGCGCAGTATAAAAGATTCTATGAAGAGGAATACGACCCCTGGGATGATTTCGCGAACGAACCGGAAGTTTTTAAAGACTCTACCTGGGGGCTACGCAATACTAAAAACGAGGAGATTTTGCCTAATAAGTACGGGTACATTGGCTGCATAAACTCCACCACTTTCATAGTGGGAGTAAACTGTACCGTTGTTTCTTTTCAGTACAAAAGTGACCGAGAATCAGGTTTAAAAGATCTCAGTGTATATGATGGAAATTGGGGCGTAGTAGGGCTACAGGGCAAAACGATTGTCCCTTTATTCTATGACCGTATTGAAGTAGAAAAGCGAAGCCCTGTAAACAAAACCAGAATCTATGCTCTGGCGATACCTGCTACCAAGAAAAACGGTGCTATTTCCTATTATCATGGATACATAAGTGACACTGAAGTAGTGGATGTATATGACCTACAGGGCAATCCTTTAGGTACAGAACAAATGGGGCTAATGACAGAATACCTGGACTAAGCCTAACTAGTGACCTCTTGTTTTTTGGTTCATTTTATTGAAGCAAACCGGGTGAGTGAAGGGCAAAACGAAAACCTTTACACATAAAATGGATCATTCGTAAAACCTTGGGGCTACCTCTGCTGGGTGGTAAAAATGGGACCGCAAAGTGATCAAAGAAGGCACAGAGTCCACAAAGGTTTTTATTAAAATACTCTGAGAACTCGTATGTTGAGAGCGAATCAAGAACAGTGGATATTCATGGATTGAATGAAGCTGTCAGGAGGGAGAATGATAGCA
>JBCBHI010001131.1:0-1974 GCA_038525885.1 Bacteroidota bacterium | reverse complement strand
GAAAACCCGGATAAAGGTTTCTTGTAACAGGTCCTCGGCTATAGCCTGGTTTTGCCAGCACATTCGGTACAGATACCCATACAACCTCCGGTGATATCGTTGATACAATACATCAAACGCTTGCTTGTCCCGCTGGGCTATCCGAACCATCAGTACCTCATCCGTAGCCTCTTCATGGGTGGTTTTGCTACGTCTCATCGCCGGTTTCTTCCGTTCCTAGATGGGGATACATCGTCCATCTTTTGCATAAAAACCCGGAAACCGATTCTCATATCTCGGTCTGCGTAGTATTGTGCCTTATTAATTTCGCTCTCCTCAGGTGTGTGCCCCCAGGAGCCACCCTTGGCCCAACCTTTTATAGCAGTCATTTCAGCGGCATTTCCACTTATCATGTACAGTCCCACTTCATTTGGGAAAAATCCGTTGGTGACCGTGAGCATTGCGTGTCCATCGCCATGCGCTGGGGCGCATCCGCCGGGTTGTTCAGGGTCTATCAAGTAGTTGCCCAGGTAGCAGCCATTCTCATTCATCGCGCTTGGCGGATTAGGAACGTAATATTGCCACCAGGGAAATTTGAAGGGATATTCTTCCAAACGCAATACCCATTCTTTGGCCTGGCGGCGGTTTCTGGGCAAAGTGTTTTTGGTAATGATTGTCAGTTCTCCGCCTTCTTCGCTGTGCCGGAAACCCTCATAGCCAATTGCCGCCAATTCCCATTCCTGCGCGGTAGGCAGTCGGAACTGATCCCCCAAGCTATTGAGTTGGTCTTTTGCCTGGTTGTAATAGTGCGATAGCCACTTGCAATAACTATTGGCTGCCTCCCAACTTATACCCGTTACCGGGAGGATAGCAAACTCCTCAGGGAGAGCCGCGTTTGGCATGGTGAGTTGGCCTATACTGTCTATTCCAAATACCGCTAGGTAATCCTTAGCATAGTTGGGTAGACTGTTATGGTAAAAACTGGAATTAGGATAGACTTCCTTTAGCCATTGCAAATACTGGAAGTATTCTTTATTCGTAGCTTCATACTGGCTGGCAAGTAGGTTTTCCCCTACAGCCCTCATGTTGTCTAGTAGAGTTTCAAAATCAATGTTTGGGTAATGGGTAGTGGCAAAAAATTGTAAGTATTCATTATGATCAATGGTTTCAAAGGCAATACTTTTCACCAAAGCACTTACTAGCTGTGCATTGGATGCATTGGGAGAATATATGTTGCGCATTTGATTTAGCCACTGTTCTGCTTGGTCAAAATCCCCTCTTTCTCCGTAGTATTGATACAACAGAGACATGGGATAAAGGTAACTCTGTTCATAGTATCTAAAGTCAAAATCGTCGGCTACGCTATCCAGATCCCAAGTCAAATAGTCCAGGAAGAATTGCTCTTCAAAGTTATTCTTGATGAGTGCTAGGTTGTCTACTGGTGTTTGAGAGTACAAAACTGTTAGTCCTACCAAATACTGATGCTCATTTAACAGTGAGCTGTTTGGCTTCGCCCCATACATGTGCACTTGACTATTGGGATTGGCCGCCCAAAGCCTAAGCATCCATTTGAAACTTCTGACATCATCTGGAATCTTGTGCGAATCCGAGATCACGGGTAATTGCCAGCTTTGCCTTTGGCACAATTCGGTCCTGTAGGTTTCATTATCCAATGAGTAGGGGCCTATTACTTCTACATCAGGCCGAAATTCGAAGTGTCCCTGAAGCAACCAAAGAGCCCAGGAAGCTTCCTCTTCCAACACAAATAACACCCCGTACTCTTCCACTGATTGCAATACATTAGCATAGTATCGAAGCAATCGGCTGGGAAAGTATCCTGATTGGTATAGCTCTTTCAATGCTCTTTTGTGTAACAAAGGGTCGTCTATGTAGTGTGAGTAGGTAATTAGGTTGCCTAACAAGGCCGGATGAAAAGGCCGGATCTGCTGGGCTTGTAGCAGGTGGTTTGCTACTGCTGGGTTGCCCTGAGCTTCA
>JBCBHI010001130.1:0-1976 GCA_038525885.1 Bacteroidota bacterium | reverse complement strand
GGCCGCGGATCAATGGGGATGGCTTTCATAGTCTACCTGTTTACCCAGGGGGGGTACAAGGTAGGCGATTAGAAATTACCGTATGATGATATTATACGAACCCGGTGAGCCAAGGCCAGCGCAGTCCCCGGCCTTGGCTCCCTTAGCTTCCTCCTAAAAATTGAATTCGGCTTCCCAATTAAACGTGGCAGCCTCTTCGTGCCATTGGGGCCAGTGGTCGCACCAGGTCGGTACCCGGCAGTCGCGCACCCTTTCATAGCGGTGATACGGCTTTATGTCCAGCACCGGCGTTCCATCCTCGGCATCCAGGTACGGCGTACGGATGATCCCCTGTTCCCGGTCTATGCTTTCCACGAAAATATTGGTGATCAGAATGGGATTGGGCCGGAACTGCGAGCGGGTAGCAAATACCCCCTGGTGCTCTGGGCTGTGTTTGTACACCTGGCCATTTACCAGTTGGCGGCGGTGTTCCGGCTGATCGAACAAGCTGCCCCACCAGACCACCTGCAAGTGGCTAAAGCCCTCGATGT
The DNA here is from genome assembly GCA_038525885.1 of Bacteroidota bacterium. Classification (GTDB taxonomy): domain Bacteria; phylum Bacteroidota; class Bacteroidia; order Cytophagales; family Cyclobacteriaceae; genus DMST01. The sequence goes on along the minus strand of JBCBHI010001130.1, from coordinate 1,446 downwards.
TCGTGAGCCCGGCCCGGTAGTCCTTGCTGAGTTGGATGTAAAAGTTGCCCCCGGCAGCGTGAATATGCCCAATGGGGTTGATCTGCATTCTATGCTCCATGTTGTCCTCTTTTTTGGTTTACCATGGGGCAAAATTGACGCAGGCGGCCTTCTCAGTCTTGATTCCGCTTGCGGACTTGCAGTCAGAATTTGATTTCTACTGGCATCCTAGCCTAGAATGGGGATGTACACGTAGCTTTCGGAGGCCTCGTTGGTCGGCGATAGGTACTTCTCGCCGTAGTACTCAAAATTGAAGGGCAGGGGCAGCTTGTACTCCGTTTCCGGCAAATATTCCTGGTAGATGTACTGGTAGGTATACCCCACGTTTTTGGATAGCCCCTGGTGAGTAAACCGGAGGTACGTGCCCCGGGGGATGACTTTGATTACCAGCTGCGGGGGTACCTCTTGTAGGTGTTCCACCTCAGCCCCCAGGAAGAAATGCATGCCTTGCCAGTCTTGGGTATCCGACCAATACTGTACTTGATAGTAGCTCTCCGGGGTGGCCTTGTTGGGGATCTGCGGGGCCTCCTTCATCAGGTGGGTCCACTCCCGGGTTAGGTCGATAGACTCCTGATCTTGATGGATGAAAAAGGAGAGCCCCACCAGGCGCTTTTCTTCCAGTTGGATAACCGTAGGCGGTACATTTCGTGCGGTTTTGGACTGGTATAGGTAGCTTTCGGTGACCCGGCTAGTAAGTAGGTGGGCAGGAATACCTTCTCCTTTTCTTACCCGCAGTGGGGTAGTGCCAAAGTGCTTTTTGAACGACCGGGTAAAGGCCTCGTGGCTGCCAAATTGATAGTCAAAAGCGAGGTTGATTACCTTCTCGTCCGTACTCCTGAGTCGCAGTACGGCCTCCGTTAGCCTGCGCTGAAGCAGATACTTGTGCGGCGAAAGACCCACCACATTTTGAAAGAGCCGGACGAAATGATACAGCGAATAGTGTCCCGACTGGGCAATGTCCGCGAGCTGAATGTCTGAGGTCAGATGAGACTCAATAAAGTCAACGGTCTTGAGGATGATTTCCCGGTTTTTCATCTTCCGTGTGGCCTCCAGTCTTTAGCTCTGGCTAGGGTGCGTGGTAAGGTATTGCTCATAGGGTTTATTCATACAAATCGCCCTGTAGGTATTTGATAACGTAGTCACACACCACCGTCACGATCCTTTTTCCCTTGCCAATCTGCCGAGCCCGCTGAAGGGCCGCCCACACATTGGCGCCTGCCGTGGCGCCCCACTTGTACGTCATGTAGCATCCTATTTCAAGGGATTCATCTATCACTCGGATCTCCGTTTTCATATCCTCCCGTGGTACTTCATTTTATTCCTCAATACCCTCTGTTCGGGACAGCACTCCCGGAAAATTGTGGATGTTGATGAGCTTTCCGTCCCTAAACGTAAGCTGCGGCTTAT
>JBCBHI010001129.1:0-1980 GCA_038525885.1 Bacteroidota bacterium | reverse complement strand
CCAAGCCATTCCAAATTGACCGTAATGCCTACTAGCATCAAGGTGCCAAGCAATACAAATCCGTGCATCACTTGGGCAAACAGCTGGGGTGAGTTTTTATCCTTGGCTCTGCCAAAAAAGAAGGGTTCTGCGGCGTACCGAAAAGCCTGAACGGCCAGATTCATAAAAACGGCCAGCTTATAGCAGGCTCCAAATATTCCTAGTGCTTGTTGGTTAGTTCTTCCCGGATAGAAGCCTTCTGGCATGAGTTGTTTCAGGAAGGCCCTACTCATCATTTCGTTTGTGACACCGGCTACTCCCATAAACAACAAGGGATATGCATACACCAACATAGGCCGTAGGAACCTCCACTTGAACTCCAACCGAAAGGTGCGCAGTGCGGGAAATAGCAAGAGAAGCATGACCCCGTTTGCAATCAGGTTGCTGATAAAAATGTACTCCACATCCCACAGAGAGTTAAATACACTTTCAACTAAAGGAGCCAAAAAGGCAGCCGTAGTCCCATCACTGACCGCCGGACACAGCACTATAAAAAACAGGTTGAGCCCTATGTTAAGGCCTATCCCCAGCAGTTTGATACCAGCAAAGGCCTTGGCCTTGTGTAGTAACCTAAGTTGGGCAAATGGAATAGCCGAGAAGGCATCGATAAATAGGATCCCGACTAACCAATAGACAAAGACCTCTCGACCGGGGTACTGTAGGTACGAAACTATAGGAGTAGCCAACCACACCAAGAGCAGGCTAAGCACCACAGAAGTGATAAATATTGCAGTGGTGCTGGCTCGGTAGTACCGTTCAGAATTTTCAGGGTCCTTGGTGGCATGCCGGAAAAAAGAGGTTTCCATGCCGAAGGTATATACCACCAACAGGAAGGCTACCCAAGCATACAGGTCCGTTACAATCCCGTAATCATCGGTAGGTAAGACTTGAGTATACAGCGGTACTAACAAGAAATTGAGTACCCGCCCTAGAACACTACTTACGCCATACAGGGCGGTTTCCCCCAACAGCCGCCTTAAAGGATTGGCCATTATACTCCTTTAAAAGCGGGAGTACGTTTCTCCAAGAAGGCTTTGGTACCCTCTTTAAAATCCTCGGATTTTATACAGTTTGAGAAACTATTGGCTTCGGTCTGGTAGCCATCTTCTTCGTTAGAAAAAACTGCATTGATGCAGGTCACCACCATACCAATGGCTAGCGGAGCTTTGGTCGCGATTTTTCCCAAAATCTCATGGCACTTAGGGAGCAATTCCTCCTGGCTATCTACTACATGATTGACCAAGCCGAGTTCTTTTGCCTCATTGGCCTTCACTTGGTCTCCGGTCATCATTAGTTCAAAGGCCTTGCCCTTCCCTACCAAATGGGTAAGGCGTTGGGTACCGCCATAGCCAGGAATTACCCCTAGGTTGACCTCAGGTTGGCCGAACCGGGCATTGGCACTGGCTACTCTTATATGACAAGCCATGGCCAACTCACAGCCCCCACCTAGAGAGTATCCGTTCACGGCGGCTATTACCGGCTTGGGGCAATTCTCTATTTGCCCGAACACTTCTTGGCCACGTTCGGCAAACTTGCGACCATTCATTTCGTTCAAGGCGGCTATCTCTTTGATGTCAGCACCTGCTGCGAATGCCTTCTCTCCAGAGCCGGTCACAATCACCCCTGATATGGTAGGATCGTCGTACACCTCCTGGAATACAATACCAAACTCTTCAACGGTCTCCACGTTGAGGGCATTCATCTTGTCTGGACGGTTGATGATAACAATAAGAGTACTGCCATCCCGCTCCAAGGCAAGGTTGTTAAGGTTTTCCATGCGTGGTTGCAATTTGGACTCAAAGATAACCACTTGCCTAGAAACACAAAAAGCATGGTCTAGAACCTAAGGCTCAGAATCAGGGGCCTTTTGTTCTCCTGGCTAATCTACATTCTCCTCTCTTTTTCCCAGAAGAAAACCACCCATTCGGAACAAGAATCGGG
>JBCBHI010001128.1:0-1984 GCA_038525885.1 Bacteroidota bacterium | reverse complement strand
TGTAGATAATCCAGACGAGTGATCAGACCAGGTAAGTCGCCAATGCCGTCACCGTTGCTGTCCTGAAAACTACGTGGATAGATCTGATAAATGACGGCTTCTTTCCACCACTGAGCATCTTGGTTTGATTTCATTTTGGCTTCGATTGGGAAAAATTATAGACAAGAACTGGATCAACCAATATTTCTGGGGCTATCCCGCCGTTGTCGGTGTTTAAGCGGGGTGCCGCCCAGGGCGCCGAGCCCGTCACCGACAACCTACGCGGCGCGACTAGTTGGTGGCGTCGGGCCGCGTAGGCACTTTTCGGTGCTAAAACATCGGATTGCCGAAGCACAACAAGGGCAAGTCTTGAAAGTAAGTTAGTCTCCAGGTTTTTAGGTTTGATCCCTAGAACCGGTAAAGTAGGCGGCCTAAACCGGGTATGCAAGTGCCGACGATGGTGCCAGACCATGTAAAGGTTTACGGGAAGAAAATTTCTGAGGAAAGGGAGAGTTCTGTCTCGAAAAGGAAGAGAGGCCTTCGGCAAGAAGGGTTACATCCAGGAGATCCGGTAGTCGTCGAAATCGGCACCGTCTTCCAGCCTGCGTTCATAGTCTACATTCACCCCGGAGACATTGGTTTTGCGTACCAACCCGCTTAGTAAGCCAAGTTGCAATTTGCTATTGAAGGTTTGGGTACGCCGCATGATGATGTAGTGGTCTCCCTTGTCCAGGATTTCCCAGCCCCGCCCTTTGGGGTCGTGAATCATAGTTTTGGAAGCGGCCTGAATCCCCTGCAATACCTCTATAGGAGTAGCCGTGTCCTCATTGATCAGGCCCTCGGCTACCATGGCCGCAAAGGCGGTTTCTCCCACATTCCTACCTACTTGTATCAAGTTAAATTTCCCCAAATTATCCTCAATCCACTGGCAGAGATCATTGTATATCTGCATGGGAACCATGCGGTTAGGGTCAGATAGATCCATTCCTTTCACCTTGGCAAATAACTCTTCATAGTCTTCCCGGTTGGGCTGATAGTTCTTCAATACATCCGAGATAAACACTGCTAAAAGGGTAACGCCTTCAGTAGAATGGTCCATGGTTTCGGCAATCCGGTAGGTAGTGCGTGGTGAGGGCTTTTCGGCCAAGCCCCTTTTGCGATTAAGGTAGCACTTTGTACTAAAAAGAAAAAGCATGCCGGTTGGGGGCATGCTTCATCTATTTTGTAAGAACAATCCTACATGATGGTCAGAGCTTCACGCTCTCTAGGTAAGCCAAATCCATAGCAACCCAATCAAAAGAAAAACGGAAGATACACCAAGAGCAAAGCAGATATCATGCACGGCTTCGCGAGAAAGAAAAGAAGGGCTAGAAAAGCGGGTGTTGAATACTTTTTTCATTGCGGGTGATTTGTTTGTTGATATAAAAATGGCTCATCTCTAGGAATAAAAATATTTCGTTTGGTTTCAGTGCAATTTTTTGGCTAGAACACTCCATCCCCAGAGTGATTCGCCTATCAATACCTGTAGTCCTTAAGGCTTCCTTTTTGTCTCTTTCTTCCCTCCACAGACTTGCAGCCCCCGGTGGAAAAAGACTCCTACTACTCACCGCTTTTTTGAGATATCTTATCCCATAAAATATCGCAACAACTATGAAGTACACATTAGTATTCACCCTACTTCTTATGGCCACAGAAGTAGGGGCGCAATCCCCTTTTCCCGCTGACCCTGAAAAGGCAGAATTTGTCACCTCAGATATTCCCCTCTTTTGGGAGTGTTTTGATGCCCGTACGGAGATTTCCAAACCCTACCGGCGCTACCTCCAGGAAGGGAGCCCTGGGGTACAGGGGTTCATCAAGTACCGAATCGAGAATCATCGAAACTTGCAACGGACGGTGGAGGACAACGAAGAAAGATATACCTCCGTGCGGGAGCAGAGTTTCCAGATAGCAGAATACGGCCTGGGGATATAGCTCTTTAAAAACCACGTAGGTTTTGCGCATATCA
>JBCBHI010001127.1:0-1985 GCA_038525885.1 Bacteroidota bacterium | reverse complement strand
ACGAGTGAGGAGAGGGATTGTCCCGGGTTGGGGTGTAATTGAAAGGCCAGCCGGGAGTCGCCCCAGTCTTGCTGTATCAAGAACATGGGTTCCAGTGGCCGTTGTAAACCAAACTGATGTACATTCTCAATTACCCCCAACCCGGGACAATCCCTCTCCTCACTCGTCAGCCAGGTAGAAACTACCTTTCACGAGTTTTTCCCGGGAAACGCCTTCGAGTACTGGTTTCTGGAGGAGGCCTTTGCTAGCCAATACCAGGGAGACCAGCGACTGGTGCGAATGCTGAGTGTTTTTGCTCTGTTGGCAGCCATAATTGCCGGTTTGGGACTGTTTGGGCTCACCGCCCTGCTGGTACACCAGCGAATGAAGGAAGTGAGTATCCACAAAGTGTTAGGCGCCAACTCACGCCAAGTAATCTGGTTACTCTCCCGTGATTTGGCAATGCTGCTGGGAGTGGCTCAGCTTCTGGGATTACCCCTAGCTTGGCTAGCCGCTCACCGCTGGTTGGAAAGCTATGCCCACCGGGTAGAAATGTCCTGGGTTTGGTTAGCAGCACCTGTAGCCTTTTTAGTGGGCATTGCCCTGTTGGCTATGGGCAGCCACTTTCTGGGCTTACGCAGGATCAATCCTGCCACCATCCTACGGAGTGAGTAAAAGACATAAGTACAGCAAAGGAGAATCCCTTTGGGCCCTTGGCCTCGGGGATTTTATTATTCTCCACATAGATGAGTTATGGGTTATGTCCTGTAGGGGGTGTTTCATGATACGCCCCCATCAACAATTCCACATACGATCAGCCCAGTTTCCTCGCTTTCTTTAGTGCTTGGGCCTCAAATTCGGCCAGCATTTTTTCAATCGTTTCTACCTGCTTGTCAATGTTCTTAATGCGGTTGATGGTATGAATCAGGTTCCGCTTTTTCCCATCCGTTACGGACTCAAAAATGGCCTTGCCTGTCTCCACCTGGGCCAGGTAGGCTTCCAGCACTTCGGGAATATCCACCCCTAGCGGATTGGGGTCCGGCTCTACCCGAAACGTAATCTCGTCTCCCAGAGCCACCGCATGGGACTTCAGTATTTTACCAGAAAGAATAAGAAAGAAATCACCGTCCCCAATATGATTTAGCCCACAGCGAATCTGCGTGGTATCCTCCAGAGTAAGGATAATTCGGGTTTTCTTCTTTTGCTCCCATTGATTCACCGTGTCGGGAGTCAGGCGAAGGAAAAAGTAAGCGCCCTGGCGGGCAGGGAGCTGTTCTATGCGTTGGGTAAAAGTAAATGCAGTCATACAGGATGACCTACATAACTTCCGAAGGAGGTAAAAGTTAGACCAAAACGGGAATCAACCCCTGTAGGGCCGCGTCGATGGCGGCTTCCAATTGTTCCGGTCTATTGTCTAGCCGGGCACTCAGCCGCATGCCATTAAAAAACATAAACAGGTAGCGGGCCTGTGCTGCTGCTGGCTGGACATCACTCAACTCACCTTGCTGCTGGCCCAAAGCAATTACTTGGGTCAAATGCTCAATCACCCGAACTTGATTCAGCTGCAGCAAATCCACCACATCCTTAGGGCAGGTGGCTACCTCAGCCGTAGTATTCCCTGCAAAACACCCGCGTTTCAATGGGTCATCCGCCGCCTCTTGGGCCAAAGCATCTACATAGTTACGCAGGTAGGTCAATGCTTTCAGATCCCCTTGCGTTATCCTATCCAATACCTCCGCCGTCTTGGGGTCCTTGATCATGTACATGCGCAGAACCAAAGAGAAGAGCTGGTCCTTACCTTCGAAGGTATCGTACAGGCTCGACCGGCTCAGCCCGGTATGCTCCACCAAGTCCTGTACGCTGGTACCCGAGTAGCCTTTCTCCCAAAACAGGTGCATGGCCTTATTCACTACCTCCTCTTCATCAAATTGTCTCGGCTTTGCCATAGGCTTGGTGATTCTACAATAGTTTCAACGGGGAGAAACCCACAGATGTACTACCCTTTT
>JBCBHI010001126.1:0-1989 GCA_038525885.1 Bacteroidota bacterium | reverse complement strand
CGAGAGAAGTAAAGCAATGCCGCTGATCATGCTTGCCTCGTTGAGGAACTGCCCGATCAGGCGGCCTCGTGAAGAGCCTAAGGTCTTGCGAACGCCTACCTCCTTGGCCCGCTCGGTACTTCGGGCGGTAGCTAGGTTCATAAAGTTGATGATGGCTATCACCAAAATAAAAAAGGAGATAAACAGAAACAGATACAGGGTATCAATGTCTCCGTTGGTCCGCATTTCGGCTTCCAGGTGAGAGGTAAGGTAAATATCCGCTACGTTCTGGAGGAAGTACCGATACCCGTTGCCGGCAGCTACATATTCCGCATAGGTTTGGTTAAGATTTCGTTGAATCTCGGCCCCGGCATACTCCTCTACCAAAGCAGGCAGCTTGGCTTCGACCACCGCAGGATCCACCCCATCCTGCAGGACAAAGTATTGGTAAACGCTGAAGCCCATAAAGTTGATCTGCTGAAAGAAGGGGATGAATTGGATACTACCCAGAAGATCAAACTTAAAATGGGTGTTGTCCGGTACATCCTGGCAAACACCAGTGACGGTAAAGTCCTGCCCCTGCATGCTAATCACCTTACCTATGGCAGATTCATCACCAAAGTACCGCTTGGCGGTAGAAACGGTCATGACCACGGAGTTGGCACCCTCCAGAGCGGTAAGGGGGTCTCCCTCTACAAACTCAAAGGCCGTAAAGACCTTGAAAAAGTTAGAATCTGCCACCGCTGCATTCTCCTCCTCAAAGGCAATCTCCTCAAGTCCATTATCTGGCTGGTGCGTAACTGTGGCACTCTGGCGGAAGGGTAATACCTGAGTACCCATCTGTACCTCGGGGATATCCGAAACGATCACCTCCCCATAACTATGTGGAATAACGGCGTAGGAGGCTACCCGCCCCGGATAAATCCGGTCGAGCGCCAACCGATAGATATTTTCCGAGTTGGGATGATACTTGTCGTACCCCATCTCACCCCGCACGTACATCCAAAGCAGAAGGGTAACGGTAAGGCCTACTGCCAAGCCAATGATATTGATAAAACTGTAGCCTGCCTTCTTGCGGAGATTACGCAAGGCGATCTTGAAAAAGTTGGAAAACATAACGTAGAGGTGGTTTGATCCCCTACCCTATGCTAACGGAGTGCCAGAATCCGTATACCCCTCATAACCAACACCTTACACCTCCTATCCCAGAATACCAAAAGCATAGATCGTCCGCTGGCGGGCAAAACCGTCCACCAGTGAACATCACGGCATGCAGCAGGCTAGAATCCTATGGCAAGCCGGGAAGCTTGGCCCCAATACATCTAAAGGAAGGTTACTCCTGTTGACTGATGGATACTGCCACCTTGGTTCGGTCCCAGATTAGGACCATATCCACGTGGTTTTGGTGTTGTTCAAAGTCGATGGTGAATGGCTCCCAAACCTCTGGAGTTTGGGATACGGGAACGGTTACCCGTAAAACATCCAGGCCTTGGTCATAGTTGAACGCGCCCCACTGCCCCAGGTCCTTGTTCAGAATCAAGGTCCACTGTTCTTCTTCAGGAATAGTGAATACGGTGTAGGTACCGGCAGCTAGAGCCTGCTCCCCAAACCAAACGGGCCCGGTAATGGTGAGTTCGGTAGCTTGGTTGGCCCCGGTTCGCCAGATTTGATCAAAAGGGACCAGATTCCCAAACACCTCCCGCCCACGCTTATGCGGGCGGCTATAGATCACCTTCATGTAGGTACCCTCCTCAAACTTATAGGTGCGCATATCTAGCGGACTTTGTTTGGCTTTGAGGGGTTCTTGGGCAAATGCCGAAAGGGTAAGCGAGCAAAGAAATAGTGTGGCAGTAAGCGTACGGAGCATACGGAAAATTGATTAGGCAAGAATTACCTGAAAATTAGCAATAATTCGGCCAAAAAGGTCAATGCGGCCCTCTGGGTTATGAACGGTCTTTTGGCGAGGAAGGCTGGCTAAAAAGCCCGAACAAATTGCTATCGATCCGTTCT
>JBCBHI010001125.1:0-2004 GCA_038525885.1 Bacteroidota bacterium | reverse complement strand
TTATGGAAATAATTTCTTTGCCGATGCCGTTTTGGTGGGTGATTCCAAGGGAACAAATTTCCTCCTCTATGAAAATGAAAACGGCACCTATCAGCTCTTAGACCAGAAGGATAATCCCTTCTCGCTCCAATTCTTATTCCCAGGCCAGGATTTCATTTTTGGATATGGAGCCCAGGTTACCATGAAAGTAGCCGATGTAGATGGTGATCAGGACGATGATGTATTCCTCTGGTACAACAATGGCTTTGCGTCAATCTTTGAAAATACTGGCAACTCCTTTGAGTTCAAGTTTTCCAACTTCCCTCAGTTACATTCTTTTGTACAATATGCTGATTTCGGCGACCTGGACCTGGACGGTGATGTAGATGTGCTGGTAGGAAGTCAATCAGGTAGAATCCAGATTCTGGAGAATTTGCAAGACACCGTGGTCATTTCTAACCACTACGGCTTGCCTTCCAATATTTTCGAAGGAGGTGAAACCCAGTTGGTGGTCCCTATTCCAGGCTTAGTAGACATCGACAATGACCAGGATTTGGATCTCTTTACGGTGGCAAACACCACCCTGGGTACGCTGTTTTTTGAGAATACGGGGGTGGCAAATTTGATGGCCTTTGAAGATAACACCCGCCTGCAAGCACGGGATACTATTCTGTTGGGAGACAGTGCGGTAACCTACACTGAGAGCAAAACCCTTTCCTTTCAGAACATGGGTAATATTCCGCTCAATGTAGAGCTTCGTGACGTACCCGAGTTCGTGACCCTGTCCACTACCAGCTTCTTGGTGGAACCGGGCGATACGCTGGCTGTCAATCTGACCTTAAACGAGATAGGCAAATCAGAGCCAGAGTTCTACGACAGTCTGTACATTGCCTCCAACGACGTATCGGATAGCCTATGGGTGCTCAACTTGGCTACGCGGGTGAACAACGTAGCAGTAGTAGGTTTGGAACCTAATGAGCTCCTCTCGCAGCTCTACCCCAACCCCAACGAGGGTACGCTGTTCCTCACCTTGGAGGAGTCGAATCAGGAGGTACTCATCGAGGTAGTGGACCTGTCTGGCAAATCGCTGTTTCGACAGCAGCTTACCTATCAGCAGGAAGTCCTACGGATTGAACTTCCCCCTTACCAGCCGGGGCTCTACATTATGCGCGTAAAATCAGGTAATGGGCGAGTAACTTCCCGAACGGTCTTCTTGAAGTAGCAAAGGAGCCCATAAGAGCGGCCTAATGCCCATGGGCTGGAATAAAGCAAAAACCGGCCGTGCCTGCGGAAAGAAGGGAACACAGAGTTCACGGAGTAGACGCAGAGAAAACAGAGATTTTATTGAAATTAAGGGTGGAGAACCACCGAACCCACCCACCTAAGTCCCTGGAAGGGTGAAACGCATAATTGGTTGGTGGTGAGACTATTGCAGTACCAGTGGTCAGACGATTTCGAGTCGTCTGACCACTAAGATCTCGCTCCCTACATTAGTGTGACGCGCGGCTTTATTTCTGGAAGGGACGGCAGAGAGTTGCCCCGAACGAAACTTCGGGGATTTATTGGCCAATCCTGCAAATAAGTCCTCAGAGAAAACGAAATAGGAGCCTAGCCTTTGTTTCAACATTAGCCCTCTCAACCTGAATTCGGGATAAACACAAGGTATATCCAGCTGATAACGAGCTGTAGTGGATATCGCGTAAGTGATGCTGGCCTGGGCGGCCCCGCTCTGTCTGAGCCCGAAATGGCCACCCGTTAGGGTGCTTGGCGTCAGTCGGCGAGTGCCAAGCAGCGGGTCGCCGCCCGGCACAACCCATTGCCCAAAGGCCGCCTCAGCGGACGACGGCAAAGGGGTACGCCCTACCCTTAACCCGAACTCAGGTTCTCAAGGTCAGTCCTAAGCCGGAAGCCGGAGGCTTCTTCTTGATCCAGGAGTTCCAAGCCACAGGCCATAGCCGTCAGTTTAAGGTTGATAAAGCCTAGAGAAAGTTACTATCGCTTACCTCGGCTTCGATTTTAAGGCTT
>JBCBHI010001124.1:0-2005 GCA_038525885.1 Bacteroidota bacterium | reverse complement strand
GGGCGGCAATCCGCTGTCGGCACTCGCCGGCCGACGCCAAGCACCCTGATGGGTGGCCATTTCGGGCTCAGACAAAGCCTCTATCGCTTACGCAGAAATAATAACTGGCTAAATATTTACCCACTAATTAGGGCTGCTGAAAAAGTCATCAATTGCCCCTGGGGTGCCTACTGCGATGCGAGCACGGCCTGCAAGGCCTCCTCGATTCTGGGAGCATGACTGGCTCCCATGGTAACGATGACCCGCTGGCCTTCGTTCACCAATTCACGGATGACCAAGATCATATGCTCGTCCCGAGTGAGGTTAGATCGGTTCCAAATGTCATGCAAGTACCCAGGAGGATATCCATAACCCGAGTCATGATCGCGCCATTGCAGATCAGGAAAATCACGTTGCCAGCGGGCGTCTAGTTCCTCCCAACTGGTGAAAGTCCCGCGCAGAAACTCATTGTCCGTCCGGCTGTCCAGGTACTCTTGTAGTTGCGCTTCGGGGTTATCGGGCTTGCCGTACCGCATGTTGCTGAAGTAGGGCCGGAAGCTGTAGAACATCGCCAACTGTTCTTTGTCAAATTCCTTGAGCAAACGCTGTATTTCCCACTCTTTGGGTGGCTCCCAGGAGTGAACGGGTATGCCCGATTGGTTGGCTAGTGAGGTAAGCAGACCTCCTTCGCCGAGTTCTGCGGCAGGGTCTTGAAACCAGGTAATCAGATTGCCCACCCGGCCTTCCACCAGGGCCACCTCCGGGCGAAAGGCCTCAAACTGGACCCGGATGGAATCCATCTGCGGATGGTCCGGGTTTTTGGTATGCTCTATCCCCAGAATAAGTACCTCTCCACCCGTGGAGGCAGAAACTTGATAGATATACGGCCGTCGATGCGTTTCCCATATTTCTTCATAGGCCGTCATGTCCATCACCGGGACGGGCAGCGGCACTACTTCCGTTACCTCATAGTACGGAGCCAATATCCACAGCACATGGAAACGGATGAGTGACAAGATGGCCAGCACCAAGGTGGCCAATAAGCCTAAAATGATTAATAGAAACTTTTTCATGGCCTGTCCTTTAAGAGTCTAATTTCCGGGCTATCAATAGAAAGGAGTCGTTTTCCTCAAACTCTGCGTACGCCTTCAAGGCAAGGATATCGAAGTGTTGCCCAAAAACCTCAGCAAGCTCTTCGCCCTGATGGTAGTTTACATACATGCCTTTGAAGACTTCTGAGCCTTCTCCCTTCCAGAATGAGTGGCAAAGGATGCCCTTTGGATTCAGGACATGCGCCTGGCGGCTTATAGATTGCTGTAGCGCCTCATCCTGCAGGTGGTGCAGCACCTTATTGGAGTAAATACCGTCGAATGTCTGGTTCGTTTCCAGCGTTGCCGCGTCAAGTTCCAGAAAGTGCCCTTTTGGGTGGGTAGTTTGTAGGTGTTTGAGAAATTCTGCCGAGAGGTCGGAACCCGTTACCGTATAGGCCTTGGACAATATCTGCCAGTCCGTGCCGGGCCCGGTGCCCAGTTCCAATACTTGGGAGCCAGGGGGCAAGTGAACCTGCAATTGGTCTATCAGCTCCTGACCATTAAATCCCTCGGCCATCTTGATATACTCAGCTACCGACTCAGGCGTATGGTAATAGGCTGATTCCATGGCGGTTATTCGTCGAAGATGTAAGGGATGCCGTACCGCAACAACACCGTATTCACGTCTCCGTTGGCCGCTACGGTAAGGATATACAATCGGTCATACTCCTCTTCATGAATGTCCGTGCCGGGCTCACCGCCCAGTAGTTGCACTAGCTGTGGAGTAGTATTGCTGTGGCCTACTACCAGGTGTTTTCCCCCTGCGGCTAAGAGTTGCTGAGCGAAGGTGGGCAAATCCCTTGGGTCATACAGGGCGGTTTCTAAACCGAGTCTGTGTGAAGTGGGCATGGCAGTTTCGCGGGTACGACCATAGTCCGTACTGTGTACCTGCCCTATGTTAGCGTTGCTGAGCGAGTGCGCTAAGGTCATGGCTC
>JBCBHI010001123.1:0-2008 GCA_038525885.1 Bacteroidota bacterium | reverse complement strand
TCTGTATGCGGCCCTGGAAGCTCTGGATCCTGGGGCGAAAACTTTGCTGCGCCTCAATCATAATTTGCACCTGGCCATGAGCGCCACCGAACTGGTGTTGCAGGGCAAAAGCATCAAACTGGTGGCTCTGCACAACATTGTGAGCGAACTGCAGCAGAAGGAGATTGATGCCTGGCAAAACCTTACCCGGGTGCTGCGCCATGAAATCATGAACTCCGTCACTCCCATTTCTTCCCTTACCAGTACCATGAAGGATATCCTGGCGGAAGACCTGGAAGACCATACGGATGACGAGAAGAAAATCAGTAAAGATACCCTGGAAGACATCCAGTTGGGTCTGGATACCATCCAAAACCGAAGCCAAGGGCTGATCCGGTTTGTGGATGCCTACCGCAACATTACCAACATACCGGAACCGGAGTTTCAACACGTGCCGCTTAAGGATCTGCTGGCCAGAACGGAACAGCTAATGCGTGCCGAGATGATGGCCCGGGACGTTACCTTTGAGTACAAGATGGAGGAAAGCCTCTCAAGCACGCTACTGAGTGCAGACCCAGAGCTGATTGAGCAGGTGCTGATCAACTTGGTAAAGAATGCCATGGAGGCGGTAGAAGGCAAGGACAACGGAAAAATATGTCTGCACGCTACGCCCAATGAAGAACACCGGGTGCAAGTGCAGGTGATTGATAACGGGCCCGGCATTATTCCTGAAGCACAAGAGCGCATCTTCGTTCCCTTTTATACCACCAAAAAACAGGGCTCAGGTATTGGATTGGCTCTTTCGCGCCAAATCATGCAATTGCACAACGGAAGCCTGACGGTAGAATCGGAACCCGACCAGGAAACCGTGTTTACTATGCACTTTTAAAAGTGGCATACCGCTCATAACATCGGAATAATCCAAGTACTTATTCTATCCCCGGCCAAAAACATGTTTGACCATGCTTTTTGGCCAAAACAAGCGAATTGGCCTAGTCTGCTCGGAAATACAGTAACGAAAACGTAATTTATTATTAACTCTAACCCGTCTCGCCTAAATCGGATTTTCGCGATTTTTGACACAACACCCACGACGATTTGAAAGAATCGAAAAAGCAGATGTGCAAATAATTACATTCTGCGCATCCCAATAATCCACAAAGGCCAGGTACATGGTGCTCTCTTTTAGGCGATCCCTTAGGTACAAGCTAATCCGCGCCTTTTTCTACCTATTCATTCTTGCGGCAGTCATGTCCGTAGCGGCTTTGGTGTTCTTGAACCGCAGCCGCAAGATCAACGATCTGAAGTCTGACATAGATGTGATGCAGCTGTACACCATGCAGCTGATCAAAAACGACAAGGATTTCTTTGTAAAGGATGCCATCAACCCCTCCTTTCACGAGAACGGAGGCCAAAGCTATCTGCGAACTAACCATGAGAATTTGGTCCTTACGCTGGACAAGGAGTTGGAATCTCTTCTGGATCGGCCGAAGGAAATGAATGAGCACCTGATCCTGGAGGTGCAAATGCTACAGTACCAGATCAATGGATATGACTCTTTGTTTCTGGTGATGATCAACGAGATGCTGGCCCGGGGTTTTGAGGACTACGGACTGGAGGGGCTCATGCGGAATGCTGCACACGACTTGGAGGAGGCCTTTTTGGGCACCATGGACAATGTAGAGCTGCTGATGCTAAGGCGCCACGAGAAAGATTTTCTGCTCCGCAATCAGGCGGAATACGCCCTCAAGTTCACGGAAAGAAGTAAGGCTCTGCGGGAAAAGCTCAACCAGAACCCGGCTCTTCATCAAAGTGAACTCACTCTATTAGGCCAGTACGAGGAGCACTTTGGTCAGTTGGTAGAAAAAGTACGGCTACTGGGCCTGCAAGACCAGTCAGGACTCAAAAGGGACCTGAACCAGCGAACCGACGCCATTGAGGATTCCATCAACCAGATATCGCAACTGGCCTCTCAAGTGCATAACCACCGGTTGGACACCCTGCGGGCCAACCTGTATATCATGGTGGG
>JBCBHI010001122.1:0-2009 GCA_038525885.1 Bacteroidota bacterium | reverse complement strand
AACCCGTCCCGGAAACCGTTGAAATTCAACCACTAAGCTGTCTGTTTTCGGGACGGGTTTCGAAACTCTGTGAGTAAATTGTTCGTTTGCCAATCACCTAAATTGCTTACTTTTCATAATCGTGAACCGACGAAAGATTACATACACAGGCGCTTGGTTGCTCTTGGGAGTCTTGTTGGGATGCCGCCCGGCACCCCCGCCGGCCGCGGTGGAAGAAACCGAGCCGGAGATACCGGAACCGGTGGTTTTTGACTTGCAACAGATACAGGAGCGGGGCGAAATCATTGCGCTGCTAGATAATAGCAGCACGAGTTATTTTCTGTACAAGGGACAGCCCATGGGCTATGAATATGAGCTGCTATGCCTGCTGGCGAAGGAGCTGGGGGTAAAGCTGCGGCTGGAGATTGTCTCTGACCTGAAGGATGCTTTCATTAAGCTAAATGCGGGCGAGGGCGATATAGTGGCCCATAACCTGACGGTAACGCGGGACCGCAAGCAGTGGATTGCCTTTACGGACTACCACCATATGGTGCGGCAGGTGCTCATACAGCGGAAACCCCGTAACTGGCGGCAGCTGAAGAAGCACCAAATAGATGCCCGGCTGATTCGCAACCAGATCGAGCTGATAGGTAAGGAGGTGTACGTGCGCCGAAACAGTAGCTATGCGGAGCGCCTGCACAATCTGTCGGATGAAATAGGTGGGGACATTGTGATGGTAGAGGGCGACGAGGATTGGGATACGGAGGCGATGATCCGGATGGTGGCCGATGGTGACATAGCGCTGACGGTAGCGGACGAGGACATTGCGAAGGTGAATGCTACGTATTTCCCGGAGCTGGATATAGAAACGGCGGTGAGTTTTCCGCAGCAGATTGCCTGGGGCATCCGCAAGAATGCGCCTGAGCTGCAAACCCACATCAATACCTGGTTGGCCTTTGAGAAGCGGAAGCCGGACTTTCATGTGATATACAACAAGTATTTCCGGTCTGAAAAGGCTCAGCTGAATCGAGTACGGTCCGACTTCTTTTCGGGCCAGCAGGAAAACGGTAAGCTTTCGCCCTACGACGAAATACTGGTGGAAGCGGTGGATAGCCTACTGCCGGACTGGGACTGGCGGATGGTGGCGGCACAGATGTACCAGGAGTCTAAGTTCAACCCCAGGGCGGAGTCCTGGGTGGGTGCCCAAGGCCTGATGCAGTTGGTGTCTGAAACGGGACGCTACCACGGGGCTACCAATCTGTTCAACCCCCGGCAAAACATATGGGCAGGCGTGGCACACATCCGCTGGCTGGAGGGTATCTTTGAAAGCAAGGTG
Source organism: Bacteroidota bacterium (assembly GCA_038525885.1). Taxonomy (GTDB): domain Bacteria; phylum Bacteroidota; class Bacteroidia; order Cytophagales; family Cyclobacteriaceae; genus DMST01. Next base: position 694 of record JBCBHI010001122.1, on the reverse strand, counting down.
AGTGACCCGGAAGAACGTAAGAAGTTTGTTTTGGCGAGCTACAATGTAGGTCAGGGGCACATATACGATGCCCGAAAACTGACCCAGAAGTATGGGGGTAATCCGGAGGTGTGGGACGAGGTGGAGGAGTACCTGCTGTTGAAATCGAAGTCGCAGTATTTCCGAGACCCGGTAGTGACCAACGGGTACTGCCGCTGTACGGAACCCGTGAAATACGTGGAGGAAATATATACCCGCTACGAGCGGTATCAGCAACTGCTCCCGGAGGGGGATTCCATCCAAGGGCCGGATACCCTGATTGCCGTATTGAGATAATCTGACCTTTCTGGCCCTTCTTGGGTATCAAAAGTCCCCAATGCTGATTGCCAGCTAATGAAATCTCCTAACCTTTTCGGTGATAGGAGGGTCTCGGTCCCCCGTCCATCCTAGTCTACCTATTGGGTGTCCTACCAGTTTTGCCTCTGTGTGACGTGCGGCTGGGGCACTTGAGGAAAGCCGATGAAAGGCCCCTGTGGGTGCAAAATACTCCTTCTCACGGCTAAAAATTCCCTACGGGGTTCATTGCCATTGGTCACTTATCCAGACACCCATGTGGATTATGCTTTAGATTCGAGATTCGAATACATCCACTTACAATGAACTCAAGCACATCTTTTTATCAACCGTGGAGCTCGGCCCAGAAAATTGGCTTCCG
>JBCBHI010001121.1:0-2012 GCA_038525885.1 Bacteroidota bacterium | reverse complement strand
GTCATGAAAAGTCTCTTATTACGACCCTAGAAATCCTTAAACTGACGGCTATGGCATCCTGCTTGCCACTCTTGCATGACTGAAAGCGTTCCGCTTTCATTACTTTCGAGAAAGCCAAAGGCTTTCTGTTGCTGTGGAATCGCAAGCAGGATGCTTGCGATAGACACACCCCTTCTCACTTCTGCATTCTACTTTCCTTACCCCGCAGCAACTAGCCCCTATTTCCTTGTCGGTATTTTAGCAGAGACGCATCTACGAGGAGCTTACTCAGAGGCTGAGTTGCCAATGAAATTGAAACCCAGGTGCGGCACAGCTAACCAGGTAGCTTGGGGATACTCTGCGAGCAGCCATTCATTTCACAAAAACCTTCTTTCGCACCCCCTTGATTGAAAACAGATGCTTGGAATTGAGCCATACAGTGAGATACTAAATAGCCGCCAAAAAGTGAGGCCATCCAGGGGGAGGATAACACAACCTCTATACCCGTTAGGGTCATCAGTTCCCAGAGGTAAGCTCTTGCAAGGCCTGTTCCCGGTACTTTTTTGCCGTGATACTTTCTTTGGTAGGGTGCCAGCCGGGAGGCATAAACAGGTACTTGACTTTGTCCTGAAAGCGTGGTGTGGCTCGCATATCCCGAATTAAGTCTTGAAATAGGCTGAACTGTGTACTGAAGATTTTTTCTGTGTTCAAGCGATCATTTTCTGTAATTCCAAACACGGGTTTTACTTCCTTTAGCTCCCGCTGATGGGTACCGAACAGGCGGTCCCAAAAGGAAAACATGTTGCTAAAGTTGGTATCTACATATACTCCATTGCTACTGTGGTGTATACGGTGCAGGCTGGGGGTGATCAGGAACTTGTCTACTAAGGGAGTATCCTTAAGCTTGGTTTCGTTGAGGTGGGTGAATACTGCCCATAGCCGGTGGATCATATCACACAGGAACACCATATAGGGATGGAAGCCGAGGATGGGTAGCCAAATCATGAGGTGGATGTACTGTATAAAATCAAACAAGGAGCCACGAATAGCTACGCTCATGTTCATCTCCTTGGGCGAATGGTGTACCCCGTGAATGCACCAGAAGAAACGGACCTTGTGGGCCATGAAATGGACGAGCCACCACACCAAATCAAATGCCACCAGGGCCAATACCCATATGTACCACTCGGCACCCAGCGTGAAGAGGCGGATGTTCTGGTAGAACCACATCATAATGGAAAGCTGGAGGGCATTGAAGAATAGGAAATAGGGCAGCGCCCCAAACCCGTACGAAAGCAAGCTGATCCAGCTTTCCTTCTTGCGCTTTACCTTTTTGCTTATCCATAGCACGACTAGTTCGGCCAGGATAATACCCATAATGAGCGGCAAGGCATAGGCCGCGAACAAATCGAGAATGGGGGTAAGAATTGCTTCTACGGAATCCATGGTTGTAATTGACGAGGGACGATTGACGATTGACGAATGTTGCCGTGGCGATTCCGGTCTTACGGCTGAGCGCAAGGCATGGGGGCGGCGGTCCGTGAGCACCGGTTATCTGAGGAACGAGGGACGACCGCGGCGGCGGACCGCTGACGATTGACGATTGCAGGGCTGGAAAGACTGTGGCAAGCATCCTGCTTGCCACTCTTGGATAACTGAAAGCGTTCCGCTTTCAATACTAATTTCAGGAAAGCCATAGGCTTTCTGCTGCCATGGAATCGCAAGCAGAATGCTTGCGACAGACACACCCTTCTCGCTTCTCGCTTCTCACTTCTCACTTCTACTTTCCTCACCCCGCAGCCACTAGCTCCTTCTCGGGCTCAGCCACGGGAGCCTTGCGATGCAAGGATTGGATACCGCGCACAAGGGCCCAGTTTACCCCGTAGGTAACGGCAGTGATCAGAGGAATGAGGCATAGCACTTGGGTGATATTGAGCTGCTGAAAACCCAGGATGCCCATACCCCAACAAATGAGGACCCATTGGGTGATGTAGATCAGGGTAACGTGCCTGCTGCTGTAGCGCAGGAAATCC
>JBCBHI010001120.1:0-2014 GCA_038525885.1 Bacteroidota bacterium | reverse complement strand
GTTGTTGAGAATTGCGTCAACAAAAGGTAAAAAGGGAGTATAGGTGCAACGAAATAAGACAAAATCGTTTTCAAGGAATATCCTATTGTCGGTTATGATATCGATGTTGGCGCTTTCAGCCTACTTCGTATACAACGATTATGAAAATATCCTTGAGGCTAAAAAGCAGGAGACCCTCAACCAACTAGAAGGGATAGCTAAAACCCTTTCCTTGGCAGTAGATCCAGAAGATTACCAAGATCTCCTCATATCCTACCCATCCAGAGATGCTATTTCCAAGTCTGACCAGGATGGCAAGTACCATTCCATCAATCAACTGTTTCAAAATGCTCTGGATATCAACGGCCTGAAAACTCCCATTTATACCCTTACCTATAATGAACCCAGAGAATCCTTCGATTTTATAGTTACCAGTTCAGAAACTCCCTATTTCAGGCACGAGTACGATACATATCCTGCCGTATTGAAGGCCAATTATCAAATGGGCGGGGTAATTCCTCCCTATCAGGACGACCATGGCACTTGGCTTTCGGCGTTTCATCCCATCAAAACCCCCGCGGGTGAAGTACTTGGGGTAGTACAGGTAGATCGGTTTTACGAAGACTTCCAAAAAGAGGCCTATGCTATTCTGAAGCAGGATCTGATGGTTTCTGGGCTGGCATTCGTGTTCGTAATGGGGCTGATGTTCACCGCCATTAACCGCATGATGAAAGGGGAGAAGAGGTTTGTGGATGATTTGGAGTCGGAGGTAGATAAACGAACGAATGAGGTCATTGAGCAAAAGGAAGAAATTCAATCCTTGTTGTACGATACTCAGGAGAAGAACGAGGAACTGGTAGCTGCTGAGGAAGAACTGCGCCAGCAATCCGAGCAGCTGATGGCGATCAACGAGACGCTAGAGACGGCACACCACGAAATCCTGGTGAAGACCACTAAACTTCAAGATAGCTTACAATACGCCCGCAGGATTCAATCCACCATATTGCCTCCTGGTAAGTTGTTCTTCGAAACCTTGCCTGACCACTTTGTCTTTTATCGACCTAGGGACGTTGTCTCGGGTGATTTCTATTGGACTCATACCGTGCGTCAGCGCACCATAATTGCGGCCGTAGACTGTACTGGACACGGGGTGCCGGGGGCGTTTATGAGTCTATTGGGTACCAACGCATTGAATCATCTGGTGAAAACCAGAGGCCTCCATGACCCAGGCCTTCTGCTAGATGCGCTACATCAGGAAATTCGAACCACCCTCGATCAAAAAAACACGATGAACAGGGATGGAATGGATGCCGCGGTGGTGGTAATTGATCGGCAGAAAAATGAGATACAGTTTGCCGGTGCTAAGAATCCTCTGCTGTTGATTCGGGACGGTGAGGTGGAACTGATAAAAGGGGACCGTTTCTCCATTGGTGGGCGAAAGGATTCCCACGAGAAGGAGTACTACCAAACTCATAGTTTCCCTATTGAGGAAGGGTTGACAGCCTACATCTACTCGGATGGGTACCAGGATCAGTTTGGTGGTCCCGATAACCGCAAGTTCCTTTCCCGTAAGTTCCGGGAAATGTTGGTGGAGCTGCACCCTACGCCCATGGCCGATCAAGCGGAACTTCTGGCCATGCGGTTAGCAGAATGGCAGGGTGACCATGTACAAACCGACGATATTTTGGTGATGGGCCTTCGGCTCTAGTACTCAAACAAATAGGGCAAGGTAGCCACTGGCAAACTCCCTTTACTGAGTATAGTTTGGTGAAATTCTAGAAGGCTGAACGCTGGGCCTAACCTTTCTTTTTGCTGGGCCCGTAGTTGTTTGATCTGGTAGGCTCCTACCAGATAACTCAACACCTGACCAGGCCAGCGTTGCATTCTCGCTATCTCTCGTTGGCCTACCTCAGGCAGATCCGGTAAATATTGGTTCCATACCTCCATAGCTTGGGTGTTATCCCAACCGTAATAATGGAATCTCATCCGGGCGGTGAGGCTAGTACTGGACGTAGGCTTCAATTATTACGGTTGG
>JBCBHI010001119.1:0-2016 GCA_038525885.1 Bacteroidota bacterium | reverse complement strand
CAAGGATTATGGCTTTTCGGTAGACCATGCGGTTACCGTGAAAATGTCTGGTGTCTCAGACCTGGAAGGGTTCCGTACCGAAATACAGCGAGATGCTAAGGTATCCCAAACCAGTTTCACCTCATCCCTCTTTGGAGCATTTCCAGAGGAGTGTAAGGTAAAGTTGCAAGGCGCTGAAAGCGGAGTGTATGTCAACTATTACGCCACCGATGCGCAGTTCCTCAGCAGCTATGGCATCGAACTATTACAAGGCCGCAACCTGGTGACGGCCAACCAAAACGAAGTGATTGTCAACGAAACCTTCGTCCAGCGCCTCAAAGCCCTAGGCGGAGCAGGCGTAGGTGATGTGATTGTGGCCAAAGACAGCTTGTCACTCACCATTGTGGGGGTATTTGAGGACTTCAACTATGACAACCTGAAACGGCCCATAGAACCCCTGATGTTGTGGAGCATTCCTGAAGAATTCAAATATTTGAGTATTCAACTCTGGGACAATACTTCAGAAAAAGCCTACAGTACCAACCTAGCCCAGGAGCTATACCAGCGCTACCAAAAGCGGATGCAAACCCAGGTGTACGCCACCTACTTAGCAGATCGCCGAGACTATTCGGATGACCAGTCTGCCGTGCAAATGGTGACCTTCTTTATCATCCTCATTACTTGTATGGGCCTAGTGGGTACGGTTTTGGTCAATTCGGATTACTTGCGTAAGAGCATTGCCATCAACAAACTGATGGGTGCGAGGAAAAGCGACCTGTTGCGGCGCTACCTGTCGGGCTACGTGAAGCTAATGGGTATCGTATTCCTTCTGGCCTTGCCACTGGCCTACTTTATCGGTCAGCAGTTGCTCTCACAATTTGTCTATCGGGTACCCATCAACTTCTCCCATTTTGTAGAAATCCTGGTCACCACCGCTACCATACTCCTGGTGGTCATCATCTCGCAAATGTTGTATTACTTCCGAACCCAGATCATTGACGGGATCAAATCGGACTAATCCATAGCCAGGGAAAGCAGCCTTTCATAACTCGACTGGCAAAGGGATTCGGCTAGCTCAGCAAGCCTTCCTTTTGCCAGTTTTTGTTTTGCAGCGGAGTCTTCCTCATAGATTCGAGGCTTCTGCTGAGTAGCTTTCGCATCGTACTTCAGTGATTCTATGGCCGCTCTATTTCCTTCCTCCAGGCCAAAGTGATCGGCTACCCTATTTAGCCGTTCCGCGTTCAAATCCTTATAGTCCAGCACCTGTAGGGTATCAGGATGCTGCTGGTGAAACTCCCAAATAGCATCATAGAAGCTAGTAAGGGTGCGCGCCAGAAATTCCTCATCGGTCTGGCAGCTTTCGGCATCAAAGGGAAAAATAGCCTTGGCAAACGCAGGCTGGTGTCGCAAACTGGCAATGCCCGACGGCTGCCGCACTAGCGAAACCAGTATCTCGGAAGGCTGCCGGATGACCGTCAAAATTGGGGTTTGTGGAAACACCTCGGCAAAGATTGACATGCCCAAAATATTCCAGCTGGCTAGTTTCAGCACCAGGTGCTGGCTTTCCGCTAAGGCATGGGTATAGGTAGCTACTAACCCCCGCAACAAGGATTTCCGCTTTCCCGACCAGCCGTTATTCATTGCCGGGTTACCGGTCATGCTTACCAGCCCCAGGGGTTGCGCTTCTGGTAATACCACTACCTCCTCATACGCTTGGAAGTAGTTCACCACCGCCGAGGACCCACAGCGCGATGCATGAAATATCATCCCTTTGGGTGCCCCCCTATCCAGCGGGGAGTCCTCCTGCAACATACCCGCCGGAATGCCCGCCTTCTTCGTTCCCTGCTTATCCCACCATTGATCCAAAAAGGGGGTAATCTGGTCAATATCCTCTGTTTGTTGCCAAACGGAGGTTCCTAAATCTGGTGAAATAAATGTAGGGACTTCCATCCTGAAAGATAGGACCTATTCTGAGCCCATAAACCATACAGGGTCATTAAACTTACGTGTAAACCGTGGCCTCATTTTGAGCACCCA
>JBCBHI010001118.1:0-2021 GCA_038525885.1 Bacteroidota bacterium | reverse complement strand
TATTCTGTGTGCTGGTTTCTTATTGGCTACTACAAAAAATCAGCCTGAAAAATGTAGAGAAGAAGTGGATGTACCAATTACTCAGAGGGAATGGGAGTCAAGTCTTGGATGCCATTTATTTTATGAAACAAATAAGCTCACTTGAGCAAGATGATTTACCTTTTAAAGAAGCTAGGCCTTAAAAACCTAAGCCAACAGAGTGGCTTCATTTCGCTTGGTGAGGTTTTGTATTATGTTCTGCATGCATAATAAATTCCACGTTTTCTCTTGCTGACCATACCAGAAATTGCCAGCTTTACCGGACATCGAAAACCGGAAAACCATGGCCAATTATCCTCTTATGCTTGAGCCCCTCGATCTGGGCTTTACCACTCTGAAAAACCGTGTACTCATGGGCAGCATGCATACCATGCTGGAGGAGGTACCCAATGGGCACCAACGGGCGGCTACGTTTTATGCAGAAAGGGCTAGGGGACAGGTAGGGCTTATTGTAACGGGAGGTATTGCTCCTAATCCTGAAGGGGCAGTTTTCCCGAAAGCGGCGCAGCTGACTAATGAGGCAGAGGCGGAATCGCACAAGCAAATTACGCAAGCTGTGCACCGGGAAGGCGGGAAGATCTGTATGCAGATCCTGCACACGGGCAGGTACGGTTACCACAAGCTGGCGGTAGCTCCTTCGCCCATTAAGGCTCCTATCAACATGGTGACCCCTCGGGAGCTGACGGAGGAGGATATTGAAAGAACCATTGCTGATTTTGCTCAGTGTGCGGCCATGGCACAGTATGCCGGGTACGACGGGGTGGAGGTAATGGGTTCGGAAGGCTACCTGATTAACCAATTTATAGCTCCCAGAACCAACCATCGTACGGACGATTGGGGTGGTGCTTATGAGAATCGCATGCGGTTTCCGGTGGAGATTGTGAAGCGAGTACGTGAGCGGGTAGGGGATAAATTTATCCTCATCTACCGCCTCAGTATGTTGGACCTGGTAGAGGGCGGTAGTACCTGGGAAGAGGTGGTGCAACTGGCCAAGGCGATTGAAGCTGCGGGCGCCACCATCATCAATACGGGCATCGGTTGGCACGAAGCACGGGTGCCTACCATTGGCAGTGTGGTGCCTCCCGGGGGATTTGCGTGGGTTACTAAGCGGCTGATGGGCGAGGTGTCTATCCCGCTGGTAACTACCAACCGCATCAACATGCCCGAGATTGCCGAGGAGGTTCTGGCTGAGGGGTGTGCGGATATGGTGAGTATGGCGAGGCCTTTCCTGGCAGATCCTAATTTGGTGCAAAAGGCCATAGACGGCCGTAGCGACGAGATTAATACCTGTATTGCCTGCAATCAGGCATGCCTGGACCACACCTTTAGCCAGCAGGTGTGTAGCTGCCTAGTGAACCCGCAAGCCTGTCACGAAACCGAATTGACCTTTCCGGCCACGGCTGCGGTGAAGAAAATAGCGGTGGTAGGCGGTGGGCCCGCAGGTCTGGCTTCGGCTACCTATGCTGCCGAGCAAGGCCATGCGGTTACTCTGTTTGAGGCCGAAGGCCAACTTGGGGGGCAATTCCTGATGGCGAAGGAGATCCCTGGGAAGGAGGACTACGCCCATACCATCCGGTATTTCTCCCGAATGCTGGAAAGACATGGAGTAACAGTCCATTTGAATACCCGCGCCACTACAGAGGAACTGATTGCTGGCAACTATGATGAGGTGATTTTGGCCACGGGAGTATCTCCCCGCCAAGTAGACTTCCCCGGTGCGGACCATCCGAAAGTGCTGAGCTATGTGGATGTATTGTACCACAAAAAGCCCGTTGGTAATTCGGTGGCCATCATCGGGGCAGGCGGTATTGGGTTTGATGTGGCAGAGTATCTGGTGCAGCCTGAGACTGAAGAAGCCATACCCGTATGGCGGGAGTGGGCTTAGGGCCTTGCAAGGCTCCGCCCTGTCCGTATCCCATATCTACCCCCCACTCACTCATATACTCGGCTACGGGTATGGCTTCTTCAGTCTCAGGCTGCAC
>JBCBHI010001117.1:0-2021 GCA_038525885.1 Bacteroidota bacterium | reverse complement strand
GGTCTCCTGGCTGCCTTAGGGGTTTGGTACGCGCCATCTTACCAGGAATACGGTCATACCCATGAGCCCGCCAAACCGGACAATGGTAAGGCGAGTACCCAACTGCTGGCGCAATACCTCTTCGGCATGGCCCAAAGCCTGTGCCCTGGGCTGCACCAGCCGTGGCGCAGTATCCTCATCTACCGTCTCCCCACCATGATCCGCAAATATTCCGCTAGACCCGGTATACAATACCTTGGCATGCGCAGGAACTAAGCGCAGCAGGGCTCGCATTTGGTCAGGATGAAAGTCCGCACCCTTTTGGGCTACTTTCGGCGGAATACTGACGACGATCACCTCACTATCCAGAAACTGCTCCCATCCTGCTCCTTGCGGTTCCGGGGAGAGAGAAACCTCGAAGGCCTGTAGGCCCGACTCGGTTAGCCTTTGAGCCTTGTCTGGAGAGGTGGTAGTCACGCGCACCTGCTTACCTTGCGTTTTTAAGTTGTGGGCCAGCGGCAGGCCTATCCATCCCGCTCCTATAATACTTACTGTTGATTGCATACGTTTCTAATCAAGGCACTAGCTTACATCAATGTTTCGAATTCTCATCGCTGTTTTGTGTATCATGCCTCACTGCTTGGGGGCTCAACCTACCAACGATAGCATCAGGCACCGCATTCTATTGGAACTCAACGGACCTGTTTCCTCCTCTACCACCCTGGATGCTACCGTGGAATGGGAGTGTGTGGATGAATCCCTGACCGGCCAGTGTATCGAATACCACAACGACCAGTGGTTTAGTTTTATCCCACAAAGCGATAACACCCTTTACCTGAATTTGCTCAATCAGCAGTGCAGGGATATCCGGGGTATTCAGGTGGTTCTTTTTACGGGAGTCCCTTGTGAGCCCGAAACCTATATGCCCTGGATTTGCTATTCCACGGGTACTCAGGAGGATATTTATCTGACGTTGGACTCCCTGCAACCGGGGGTAGAGTATCTGGTCAACATAGACGGCTACCTCAAGGACGGGTGCACCTTCGATCTGTCTCTAAGCACTACCCCTCTGGGAATGCCCGCTTTTCCTGAAAAGGCCAATACCACTCAACCCGGAGAGGTGGTGGACTCTCTTATGCTGCTCCGGTGGACACTACCCGACCAGTATGCCGCAGAGATTGAACGCTTCAGCATTCGGAAAAGGAGTGTGTTCCAAACCAAAGCCGTGGTAGATCGAGAGGTTCCGGTGGAAGTCAATTCGGTAGGGGATGTTCATCGAAAATATGGATACGTGGCTACGATACCCGCCCAACAAGGCCCCTGGATTTATGAGGTATGGGCCATGCCTTCCCAGGAAGAACCTATTCTGCTAGGGACCTACAAAAGCAAGCGAGTGTATGCAAGCCCGAGCTATTGGGAGGGCATTTTGTATTACCCAGATGAAGAGGAAGTTACCTTGCGCTTTCTTGGGCCCAACCCTAACGCCGTTTTACAAAAGCAGAGCCTGAGGCTAGACGAGGGGTACGCAAAATTTAGTCTTCCGCTCAACAGCTACCGCAATCAAGGGCTCCCATACGTTCAACTGGAAGTGTATAATTCTGAAGGACAGAAGCTTAGCGAATACTTTTATCCATTTTGGTAGTATTCGACGAAAAAGATGTCTTTGGAATAGAAATCACTTGGGTTTCCTAGTATTTTTAAAGCTCCTAATAAGACCTAGGTGTATGGCGGTAGATTTTTGGACTCCTCCTGACTTGAGGGGTAAGGTAGCCTTGGTAACCGGAGCTACCCGTGGCATAGGGAAAGGCATCGCCCTGGTACTAGGCGAATGTGGGGCTACGGTATATGTAACGGGCAGAAGTCGCAATCTGGAAACCCAAACGGAAGGGTTACCCGGCAACCTGGAGCTTACTACAGAGGCCATTCGGCAGGCCGGAGGTAAAGGCATTGGGGTGGTGTGTGACCACACCAAAGATGAAGACGTGAGCAGCTTGTTTGCCCAAATTGAGCAAGAACATGGCCGGCTTGATTTCCTGATCAAC
>JBCBHI010001116.1:0-2025 GCA_038525885.1 Bacteroidota bacterium | reverse complement strand
GAGTGCCTTTGAGCCCATTCGGGATAGTTCAGGCAACGTGGTGGCGGTGCTGATGGTGGACCGGGAGTTCAACGTATTCCTGCGGCTAGCGGCTACCAACCTGGCGCGCGACGTGGGCATCTCACTAGGTATCTTACTGCTGATCGGCCTGTTCCTGTTCCGCTTCTTGCGCCTGGTGATCAAAAACGAGGAAGAGCAGAAGGCAGAGCTACGGATGACCAACCAAATGGTGTTGGCTAAGAACAAAGCCATTCAGGATAGTATCAACTATGCCAAGCGGATTCAGGATGCGCTCATTCCTGATGAAAGTGTTATTCGGAATCGCTTCAAGGATAGCTATGTGTTTTTCCGGGGTAAGGACGTAGTAAGCGGGGATTTTCCCTGGATGTTCCGCCTTGAGTCCAAGAATGAAATATTGCTGGCTACGGTGGACTGTACTGGCCACGGAGTGCCGGGAGCACTGCTTTCCATCATCGGCTACTTCTTGCTCAACGATATTATCAAGAGTAAAGGAATTACCCAGCCCTCCCGGATCCTGGATGAGCTGCACAAGGGGGTAGTGACCTCGCTAAACCAAGAGGAGGATGAAAACGGGGGTAATGACGGTATGGATGTGGCCTTGGTGAAGATTGATATCAATACCAACAAAGTGGAGTTTGCAGGGGCCCACCGGCCTTTGGTGTGGGTGCATGAGGGGCAGGTACAGGAGATCAAAGGAGACCGCCTAGCGATTGGGGGTACCCAGTATCAGCGCAAACTAGATAAGGTGGAGTTTACCAACCACGAACTACAAATGAAGGCTGGTGATGCTATCCATTTCTTTTCTGATGGATTTCCAGACCAGATTGGCGGGCCTAATAAACGCCGCCTGATGAATAAGACGCTGCGCAATTTCTTTATGGAAGTGCACGGCAAACCCATGAAACAAGTCGGCCAGGAGCTAGAGGAACTCTTTGAAAATTGGAAAGGGACCGAAATGCAATTAGACGACGTGTTGGTGATTGGGATACGATTTACTTAAACCCGAATAGACTAAACTACTGAGATGACAATTAAAACCCTTATTAAAAGCATTGGACTGGTAGTGTTTTTGGGCAGCCTGGGGCTTTGGGTGGCCACTCTTTTCTTGGGTGAATACCGCCTTACCTCCCAGACGTTGGAGAAGCTGCTTGGCGACGAAACCAAATCCCAAGAAGTGCTACCCTATTTTTCGGATGTACTGGATCAAACCTACAGCAACAAGTTTAGCTTCATTAGTACTGTAAAGGGGACCATAAAGGACGCCAACCAAGGGATTACCGAAAAGTACCAGATTACCGAAGCAGAAATTGGGGCATTGGCTGGTAATGCTGGGGGCGAAGTCACCTTTGCGCTTTCGGCTATCGAAACTGTTTTTGCAGGAGAGGGTGAGGTACCCGCTTTTAAGCGGAAGATCTTTACGGATTATGGTGGCTGGCTCGACGGCCGGTCTTTTGCTAGTTCTCAGGACTTACGAGGCCAGATCGAAGGAACCGTCAGCTACATCAATGCGGACATCCTTAAAACCAAGGGAGTAGATAAGTATACTCTGAAAGGCATCAAGGTAGATCTCATCAAACGAGCCACCATAGGGTTTGTGCCTGAGAATAACCAGCTGTTGTCCATCCTCATCTTTATAGTAGGGGCTTTCGGGGCCTTGATGTACATTCTGCCCAAGTTTACTGATGGGCCCGCAGGCATCAAGAACAACGGTATTTTTCATTCTGCCATGAAAAGCCAAGGGTGGTTGGGTATCCTTACCGGATGCTTCCTCATTGGTTTCTATATACTGCTATACTGGTTTCCTGAATACATCACCGAGTGGACCGTCATTCTGGATCCGTTAAGCATGCGCCTGAGCGGCAACGGAGCCAGTCAGTGGTTCTTGTACGGCTTCTTGTATACCGTAGCCGTATTGGTGATGGGCATTCGGATGTTTACCAAGTACCGCCACAGCATGGACCAGTTGGTGCGTACCACGTGGGGGATGTTCTTCCCGACAGCCTT
>JBCBHI010001115.1:0-2029 GCA_038525885.1 Bacteroidota bacterium | reverse complement strand
AGGGGAGTTCCGCGATGGCGTTTTTGACTAGTACCCCGATGGTAGCGGCCGTTTCCGTTACCTTTTCTGCACGGCGTGAGCCGGAAATAACCACGGCGTCCGTAAGGATGCTAGCCGCTGCCAGTTGGATGGTACCCACATCAGTATTTCCATCGCTCACACTTACGGCCATAGTAAGTTCTTCGAAGCCCACAAAGGTGATTTTGAGCGTATAGTCACCAGCGGATAATCCAGAAATAGTGAAATTTCCGTCAAGGTCAGTAGAAGCCCCTTTTTTGGTTTCTTCTATGAGGGCGTTGGCACCAATGAGGCTAGTGCCGTCTTCCGCATCTACAATTTTACCCGTGATGCTGCCATTTTGGGCCCAGGTCAGGGTGCTGATTAGGAGAGCAATCAGCGTAAGTGCCCAGCGGTTTTTGCTAAGGGGATGCATAAGAATGAAATCTTTTCGGTTTTCGGAATTGATAGAATAAAGCTAGAGTTTCTCATTGCCCGAATAGATTATATATGCAAGTAAGACCTCTAGGACTATCCCATTGTAAAAAACATATGAATGAATTAAAGCATTGATAACTAAGCTGTTACTAGTCGTTTACCCGACTGTGACTTTATAGAACGAACGGCCACCGGGATAATGGGTTTTAACTCCGCCAGAAGCTCCGATAATAGCTTCATTTTGTGAGGATTTTCGCTGTGCGTAAGAACACTTTTTTGAAGGTCTCCGCTCAACTCCTCCTGAGATCGTCCACCCTCCATGTAGTCCGCTAACCAAAAATACCAGCGGACGGTGGGCAAATAGGAGACCTTGTTTTCGTAAGCACGGTCCCTCTCCAAAATATTATATTTTTTTACCACCCTGAGAATGGCATCAAATTTCTCCTGCCTCACCAGACTTTGTAGGTAGGCTACAAAGAATACGTGCCAGCGTTGGGCAAGGATTTGAGAGCGGTAATTGTCCAGAAAACTAGAGCCAAAACGCTCGGCGTCGTAGGGTTGTCCGTTTAGGTTGAGGCATTTCATGTAGAAACTGGCAAACCCCACTTTGTTATGCACATCGTCCGTATGGCGCATTTCTGGAAAGGATTCCTTCATGACCGTAAGTGCCTGGTCTATTTTGCCCTGGCGTAGCAAGATGGCACTGTAGGTGTTGAGGTATTTCAGGTGATCCGCATTCTTCTGTTTGATAGCCCAGTGGCCATATTCTTCGGCCCGTTGTAATACATCGTATTTAGAATGCAGCAATACACAATTGCTGTAGTAGTTGAGGAGGATGCGCCGGGAATAAAAGATGCCCTGCCGGAGGCAATCATCCAGATAATCGTACAACCCGCGCAGTTTGTCAAACTCCCGGTAGTTGAAATACATGAAAGTAAGCCGAACTACGGCAAAGTAGCGGTTACGGCCGTCCAGCGATTCATCATAGAAGACCTTGCGCAAGTACTTTTCCCACTGCCGGGACTCGGTATTGGTCATCGAGTACTGGTTGATGATATCGATGGTAGCTTGGTGTAGTTTCTCGTTTACCTCCAGTGCTCGGTTGTAGAGTGGGCGCCATTTTTCTACGAATTCATGGACCAGGATGTGCTCCTCGTGGCGCAGTCGGATGAGGAGGAAATGGCGGAAATTGAGCGCCAGCTCAAAGAACTTGACGAAGTAGTAGCCGGGAGATTCGTATTCCTGAAAACGACGGAGCAAAAGCCGTTCTTCCTTGGCCGTCACCTGGTCGGTGAGCACCTTCCGGTCCATCTCATTGATCCAGGCAAAGTGCACATCCACGTCGATACCCTCTAGCCGCTGAGTGATCCACTGCATCAGGTGCGAATACTTGCGCTTATCTATGACGGGATCGAAGGGTTTGGGCTGGCTGGGGTGATGGCAATTGTACACGATACGCTGCAAAACGCTAATTTTTTCCGCGTCCTGGAGTTGGTGTACCAGCAGCAGATAGTCAGCCTCGTGCGGTAGAATGTCGCTCGTGAACTGACTAAACTTTTTCAGTTTCTCTTTCATGAAACAGTCTTCTACGGAC
>JBCBHI010001114.1:0-2031 GCA_038525885.1 Bacteroidota bacterium | reverse complement strand
ATACAATACAAAATCGGTACAGGTTGATCATAATGCATTTGTTGAGTTTGAGTTACACTAAATAATACTAAGATATATAAATGAATCCTTAACTGACTGACTATCAAAAAATACCACCAAAATTTCTAAGAGATACCGATGATCAGTCTAGCCAAAGTGCAACAAAAAGAGGCGACCCACTGGGCCGCCTCTCGTTGTTATTCAATACACCTAAATATTATCGTAGCTGTAAGGTTTTCACTTGCCGGTCTTCAGCACTTATCAGGCTTAGATAGTAAAGCCCCGGTGTCGCTTTTTCTAGCTCCGAAATCAGGAGTTCTTGCTCCCCTGCCTCTACAGTTTTGGAAAGGATTACCTGTCCCAGGGCGTTGGTGATCAGTAAAGTAGTGCCCTGTGCAAATGGTTGCTCAGCTCGCAAAACCACGGCACCCTCGGAGGGGTTGGGGTAAACTTCCCAGCTATTGCTTAGAGTCGTTTCCAAGGTCTCCCGGCTAGGGCGAGGACTGGGACAACTGCTGCTATTCTGGCTCAGGTTAGCTAGCGATGCTATTTCCAAAGAAGTGAGCGCTTGGTTATAGAAGGCAGTTTCGTCCAAGGAGCCCAAATAGTATCGGTTTTTGCCTGCTCGCCCACCTAGCCAAACATCGGTGCTGCTATTGGGGATAATTGCCCCTTGCAAATTGTTCCATTGGGCCACTTCAGCTCCGTCTAGGTAGCCCGTTACGGTACCTTGGGCAAAGGTAAAGGCTACGTGGTGCCAGGTGCCATCAGCAATGCTGGTATTCATGCGAAGGGGGAATGGTACAGTTACCCCTGTGCCCAACGAAATTTCAGGCCGACCATCCAAAATGGAGATGTTGTAGGACCAATTGTTGCCGTTGTAATTGTCCATGGCAATAATACCCCGCCCAGTTGTTTGGGAGGTGTTGAGCCAGCTAGCAAAGGTGAAAGCAGTGCTGAATTCTAAGTCTGGGTTACTGCCCAGATTTACATGGTCGTTGCCGTCAAAGGCCATGCCTGTGCCCAAATATCCCCCAACAAAGGAGGAGCCTACCAAGGTTCCGTGGTTGGTACCTTGGCTATCCGTGGTGGTAGTTCCTGTGCACTCGCTATAGCTGTATTGTGCTACGGGGTCTGGTAGGCATACGGAAGGGGAGAAGGTAAGCCGCGTGGCTTCGGTCATTACATCAGCCCCTGGTAGTGGATAATTGAAGATTCGCACTTCGTCTAGTTTGCCTGCAAAGCCCTGAGTGCTGTTCCCTCTTAGTCCTAGGACATGGTTGCCGGGGCTAAAGTTGAGTTGGCCCGTGAGGCCAGTGACTTGCTTCACCAAGGCCCCATTCACGAATATCCTGGCGGTACCCTCTATAACGGTGACCGCTAAGTGACTCCAAGTATGGAGTGGGAGTATATTCCCGGACCGAATCCAGTAGGGATTGTCTAGTCCTCCTAAGTACACAATAGGTTCTCCAAACTCTAAGGAAATCACGGTAGCAACGGGTGATTTCACCCGTTCTATTAAGGTCTCTCTCCGTTCGTTTCTACGCGTGGGGTACACCCAAAAGCTGTAGCTTAGGCCATTGTCTGGTCCGGTGTTCAGGGTAGTATCGGTAAGGATGAGTTGGTCATCGATGCCATCGAACTGGATGCCTTGATTCTGATAGCCTGCTGTCCGAAGCGCTCCCCCAGCTAAAGAACCGATAGCCTCGCCAGTAACCGTGTTGGTTACAGTGTTGCTGGAGCAAGTATCCAAGGTAAGAGCAAGGGCTAAGATAGGGTCGTCACCCGGTGACACTGTCTGGGGAAGTTCATACGCTCCTGCGTCAGCAGTACCTACAGGACGGGGATTGCCTAGCAGGTCAGTGGTCAGGGAGCCAATCACACTATTGTCGCCCGCATCAATAGCAGGGCTGTTTTCCGCCAGGGTGTAGTCTCCCAAGGTAGGGTCCGTAAATAAGCCAGTCGCATTATTGGTGAGAATGCTACCTGTGGTGCTTAGGAGGTTACCGCTGGGATTGAAGGCAAATAGAC
>JBCBHI010001113.1:0-2031 GCA_038525885.1 Bacteroidota bacterium | reverse complement strand
ATTTTTACCCAGCTGAGCATGGTGAAAATCCGTTTCATAGATCTAGTGTTTGAAAATTAGAAGAAATGACGGGCCCACATGCTGCGCTAACCCCACTCATTTCCAATCCTTTATCCACCAAACCTACAGGGATCTACCACCGCGTACTGCGTAAATTCTTTTCCGCTGGCACCAGATTGATATGCGCTGGCGCTGAGTTTGTTTTCGTGGTGATTCGCCCTTACCTCCAGTATCGCGGTTGCTATTTCCCATATCGTTATCACTGGAGTCAATGGGTTGCACGATTATGGAATGGGCTTTTGCAACCACTTCTTCACCTGCTGCATCAGGCTGCCAGGAATCTGATACTCTGGGGTAGAGCGAAAAAGAGCGACTTCGTCACTCATGCTGTCCACCCAATCCATCATGGGGTAGGCTTCGTCCTCTCTAGTAAACAGTAGGTGCTGTGGGTCAATGTTCCCTCGCTTCACGTTGGGAGCGATTTGCCGCTGGCAACGGCAAGGGTTTTGTGGATTCACCAATCCACAATGCTGCCTTACAAAGCTTTGCACTCGCTGACGGCTACGGGAAAGCCGCTTGCGATACACCTCTGGGCTTACGTCCAGGATATAGGCAGCCTCGGGCCCTTGAAAACCCAGGACTTCTCCTATAAGGTAAGCAGCTCGCCCTTCTTCATCCAGACACTGGAGCATGGCCAGCGAACACCCAATCTTGGCTTCCTGCAATAGCAGTTTCTCTTCCACCGCCGAGGGGACTGCCGCTTCCGGCTCACTTATCCCCGCCTCTAGTTGGTCCCCAAAGGCCTCAAAGGAAAGCCGATGGCGGGCATGTTTCTTACGGTAGTTGAGTAGCTCATGGGTAGCCAAACGGTACACCCAAGTGGTAAACGCACTGCGATGTTCGAACCTACTCAGGTGGGTAATTAGTTTAATGAGAATTTCTTGTGTAGCATCCTGGGCGTCTTCTGGCTGCCATAGCATCCGCAAAGCCAAATTGTAAATCCGTCCTTGTACTGCTTCCAGTACTACTTCCAATGCCTTCCGATCGCCAGCCACTGCCGCTCTTACTTGTTCTTCCAATGTCATGGGCATAATAATCTAATAAGAGGCGAAGCCAACGGCCGAAGATACAGTGTCTCCGCCTCTTTCCACTTTAATGAAGCTTGTTTTCCAGAATAGCTTTTAACCGTTGCAGTTCATCCTCCATATTCGGAATCCCTTCCTTTTGCCATACCGAGTCTGGCATGTTTGGGGGTTGTACCAAGGTGAAATTGTACAAGCACTGGTCCGCACCTACGGCAATTAGCCGGGTTCGGGTGGGTGCTCCTTCCCCCAAATAAATATCCAGTACTCCTGTACCTTCCTGGGCCTCCAGACGCAAAGGCAGCTCCCCAAAAGGTAAGGTAGCCAGGTATTGTCCTTCCACTTCTCGAATGTCTTGGAAAAAGTGAACGGCCCACTCTTTTTGATTTAGCGGAGCGGAGAGGTACTCAAAAGCTACCGAATAAGGGCAGGCAATGGTAATACTCAGCGTAACTGCATGCTGAAGGATCTTTTCCATGAAATCTGTTTTTGTTCCAACATTGATTTATTTGTTGGACAATGCACCGGCCGCCCGTGTGACCGGTGTACATGAAAAAAGATGGAGGTGCTTCACATGGCCGCAAGTGTGGGAGTAGAGAACCTTCTTAGAAGAATGTCCTAAAAGGGGACTCAGGAGGCAAAATCCCCCCCACAATTTCCTGTTATTCTGAATCCAACCTTGGTGTCACGGGTGCCGAGACTATAACCATTTTATAACCCCCACGCTATCTACAAGCTTACTCCCTTATATGGCTTTGCCGTCGGGCATAGCCGTTATATCATACAGTCATGCAATCATCTATGGGGTTCATCCCTCAAGAATAGATGGAGTAAATCCTGTAGAGAATCCATAGCGTATTCCTGATTGCCATGGTTGTAGTTGGATTCCACGCCAAACGGTTATCACTGTCTAAGCCGCATTCATAATCCGCCGTGCCTACGGCACTGA
>JBCBHI010001112.1:0-2037 GCA_038525885.1 Bacteroidota bacterium | reverse complement strand
CTAGTGGTATCCGAAGAAACTGGCCAGATATCTATTGCTCGTAACGGAGAGCTCACGCACAACATGAGTCCACTAGTACGAGCGTATCCGTTTCTTCTGACATACCCAAGGCAGCCCGGTGTCGGGTGCCAAATTGAGCAGGCACATCACGCTCAGTTACAGGTAGTATGCAGCGTGCCGCTTTGATCTTCCCCTTGTAAAGAATTACGGCACCATCATGCAGAGGGCTGGTTTTGTTGAAAATGGCGAGGAGTAAACGTTTGGTGATGACGGCCTCTATGGGATCACCTGATTCGGCAAAAAACTTCAATTCAGAGGTCCGGGATATCACCATGAGTGCCCCCGTATTGGCCCCACCCATTTGTTTGGCCCCTTCTACAATGGCCGTCACGTTGTATTCGGCGGTAGGATTGGACCGCTTAAACAGATTCTTCATCATGCTATCGCGACGGAAGGAGGTACGCCCGATAAGCAAAAGGAATTTGCGTATTTCTTGCTGGAAAAGTATGATAGCGGCTAAAACCCCCACTCCCATAAACTGGCCCAGGATAGCACTGAGCAGTTCCATGCCAATGGCATCTACTACCAGGAAGATGAGATAAAGGAAAAGGAAGCCTAAAAAGATACGGACGGCCACGCTGCCGCGCATCAGTTTATACACTTGGAATAATAGGTACGCTACCAGAGAGATGTCGATAAAATCGACAATGCCAATCTCAAGAAACCCAATTTTGATAGCAAAAATCAACCTATTGTTTGTTTTACGAGTGTTATGGTTTCCATGGCCTCACGTACGTCGTGTACCCTTAAGATAGAAGCCCCCTGTGTAAGTGCCATGGTGTTGAGCACCGTAGTTCCGTTGAGGGCCTCTGCCGCAGTTACATCCAAGGTGCGCCACACCATGGATTTGCGTGACACGCCTGCCAGTACAGGATGGCCAGTCGATAAAAAATAATCAAAATTTCGCAGAAGCTCGAAGTTCTGCTGCACAGTTTTGGCAAAGCCAAATCCGGGATCGAGTACAATATCACGGACTCCCAACTCCAGTAATTGTTGTACCCTCTCAGAAAAATAAACCCCCATTTCGGTCAATAAGTTGCCATAGTCCGTGAAGGATTTCATGGTTTGTGGCGTACCGCGCATATGCATCAAAATGTACGGTGCTTGTAATCTAGCCACGGTGGCAAACATTTGAGGGTCTAACTGACCGCCGGAAATGTCGTTGATCAGGTGGGCGCCAGCTTCTACCGCCGCTGCGGCCACCGGAGCCCGAAAGGTGTCTATGGAGACATACACTTCGGGAAACTCACGCACTACCGCCTCTACTGCCGGGATGGCCCGCGCCATTTCTTCTTCCAGGGGTACATCTTCGGCCCCCGGGCGGGATGAATATCCTCCGATGTCTAAAAAGAAAGCGCCCTCTTGCACAAATTTTTCGGCCTGCCGAAGGATGGATTCTTCATCGGGTAGGCGGCTTCCTGCGTAGAAAGAATCAGGTGTTACATTTAAGATACCCATGACCCTAGGCGTCTCTAATGAGACTAAGGTACCCTGAATGTTCAATGTCTTTTTTTGGGAAAATAGGCTATCTTTCGCCACCGAATTCAGACGCATGGTTTGGGTTTCAAAAAGGGTCAATTTGACCTGGCTGCGAAGATAGGAAAGGGCCCCTTAGGCACCAAGACCATCGAAAACCCATCAACTACCTTATTTTGTAGAACCCCCTATGAAAGTACTCAACAATGTTATCCGCTGGTTAGTAGGCTTGCTATTCATCTTTTCTGGGCTGGTGAAGGTCAACGATCCGGTGGGGACTGCCATCAAATTGCACGAATACTTCGATGTATTTGCCGTTGACTTGCCCGCCTTGGCTGGCTTTTTCAAGGCATTGATCCCGGTTTCCTTACCCTTGGCGGTTTTCTTGGTGGTACTGGAGGTGGCTCTCGGTATAGCCGTGCTGGTCAAAATCTTGCACTACTACCATCAGCTTGAGGCCCTGGAAGGTCATTTCCGTAAAATCACCGTCATCATTCCATA
>JBCBHI010001111.1:0-2046 GCA_038525885.1 Bacteroidota bacterium | reverse complement strand
ACATCAACAAACCGGTTTTTTCCTCCTCCATAGGCAAAGGCAAACGTGAGTTATCGGAAGCCATTCAGCAACAAGCCATCCGCAAGCTGAAAAAGTACGGAGAGCCCATGGGCTACTCCTGGTAATGCCTATTTTTGGCCCCTTATCCATCGCATATGCAATTCCTTTACCGCATCGTTTACTTCCCCCCTATCAACGTAGTACTGCGTACTATCAACAAGTGGATCAAACCCATTTTGCCGGCAGGCTTTACTCTTCCTCCTTCAGGCAAAATCACCTTCAGGCTACGGGACCACAAAACCTTGCGGTTGAAAACCAACCCTACCAACTATCTCACCCAGCGCCTGTTCTGGGAAGGCCCCGAGCAGTTCGAATACACGACCATCTTCATGAGCCTGATTCAGAAAATGGACGTATTCTTTGATGTAGGTGCCCATGCCGGGTACTACTCCCTGTTGGCAGGCCTTTACAATCCCGACTGCAAAGTCATCAGCTTTGAGCCAGCCAGTGGCCCTAAGCATTTCTTCAAAGAGAACATTGCCCTAAACAATACCCGCAACATCCACTTGGAAACCATTGCCCTTTCTCACCAGGAAGGGGAAATCACTTTCTACGAGATTCGGAATAAGAAATACCGGTATTTAAAGTACAACCTAGCCGGCGAGGGCAACACAGGCAGCCTGACCGAGGGTAGGAACTACCACCCCATTGTAGTACCCACTACTACCCTAGACCAGTACGTGGCCCAACACAACGTAGAGACCATCGACCTCATGAAGATGGACACCGAGGGCACCGAATATCTCATCTTGGAGCATGCTGACAAGGTACTGGGAGAGTTTCAGCCCATCCTGATCATCGAGACACTATTTGGCGTGCGAGAAGCTGAGATGGAAAAGGTATTGAAAAAATACGGCTACGATTTCTACAGCCATACCCCGAAAGGCCTGGTAAAAACAGTAACGCTGGTACGGACTGAACCCAACGGAGTGGACAACTGCTTTATGGTGCATCCCAGCAAAGTCCACCTCATTCAGGACTATCTGGCCTAAGGCCCTATCACCACTTTTCGGATTATTTCGCTTTGGTAAACTTCAGCATCAACTGCTGATTACCCAGCTTGTATTTGGACTGATGACCTAGTTCCCCTATGGTGGCCAGGGTTTCTACCTGCAATCCTCCTGCTTTGGCCAGTTGTTGGTAAAACTCAACCGTACGGAAAACGATGGGGAACCCCTGCCATTCGGCATCCGGACGATCGCCCAAGTTCACGTTAGCGTAAAATGCCCCATCCTCAGTCAGGTGGAGGCCCACAAACTTCAGGCAGGCTCCGGCAATTTCATCCGCCATATGGATAAGCACCGAGAAGGCAAAAATCATATCAAACCGTTCCTCGAACCGGAGGGTATCAAAGTTGTCCGACGCAGTAAGAACAGGCTTTTTAGCCTCCAACCCATAATTTGCCAATTCCTTTCGGGCTTCTACGAACACCTCTTCCCGTACATCCAAGCCAAAGTAATGGCCTGTCTCCAAGTACTCGATGATAGGAATACCACCCCGTAAGGTACCGCACCCGATATCCACGAACCGATGCTGGGGTTTTAGTCCCTGGTTCATCACGAAGTTCTGTTGAAAATCACGTTTCATTTGCCACTCCTTAGCAGGTCCAACTAAGGCGTGTCTTTTTTCCTGTGAACTCATCAGGAGCTTACGAATCCCCCGGGTGATGGGCTTAATCATTTTCATGGCCGCTATAGTACGGTCCCTTGATTACATTCGCAACCTTACCCTACGCTCTAACCCCTTTGTATTCAAGTTTCTTTCCGACCTTTGTCGCCATGGATTTTAGTCAGATTCCTTCTCCTTGTTATGTAATTGACGAGGGAGCCCTGCGGCGCAATCTGGAGTTACTGCAACGAGTGCAGCACGAAGCCGGTGTACAGATCATTCTGGCTCTGAAAGGGTACAGTCTCTACCCCACCTTCGGGATGGTAAAGCAATACCTGGCTGGGGCTACGGCCAGTAGCCTGCACGAGGCCCGGCTGG
>JBCBHI010001110.1:0-2053 GCA_038525885.1 Bacteroidota bacterium | reverse complement strand
TAAATATCGAATCGATATTTATGGATGCAATACTTGAATTTTTGACCGAGAACCAGGGGATGATTTTCCTGCTGGTGCTGGCCATTTTTCTGGGGACGGAAGTGATCTCCAAGGTGCCAACGGTCTTGCATACGCCACTTATGTCTGGGGCCAATGCGGTGTCTGGTGTAGTGGTGATTGGGGCCATCATTCTGATTCGCTCTGCTGAGGCGGATAACTACCTGGTGCTGGCTTTGGGCTTTTTGGGCATTGCCTTGGCCATGATCAATGTGGTGGGCGGCTATGCTGTCACGGGCCGCATGCTGGAGATGTTCAAGAAGAAAAAGAAAGACTAACCCTAGCACTGGAAAACCATGACGGTATTAGTAGAATATTTATACATCGTGGCCGTGGTGTTGTTCATCATGGGCCTAAAGAAACTTTCCAGCCCGGATTCGGCGCGCGACGGTAACCTGATTGCGGCAGGCGGTATGGGGCTAGGTATTGTGGCGTCCCTCATCGATCCGCTGGGGGGCATAGCCGGCGTATATGACCTGGGTAAGTACCTGTGGATCATCGGCGGTATGATTGTAGGCAGTACCATTGGGTTGGTAGCTGCACGCCGGGTCAAGATGACCAAGATGCCCGAGATGGTATCGCTTTTCAACGGTTTGGGTGGTGCCTGTGCCATGCTCATCGGCATTGTAGAGCTGTACAACATCCAGCCGGGGGCCAACCTGGCTTCGCCAGAAGTGCTTACTACCATCTTTGCCTTGTTTGTAGGCTCTATCTCCTTCACCGGATCGCTAGTAGCCTGGGGCAAGCTAGACGGTTTCTTGCGCGACTCGCTAAAGCTACCCCAGCCCACCATCATCAACATGGTTTTGCTGGTGGGCATCATTGCCCTTTCGGGGTATATCATGACCCGGCCTGAGCTGGATTTCACCTTGGTGATCATCCTACTTGCACTCTCCCTTGTCTACGGAATCACCTTCGTTACCCCCATTGGTGGGGGCGATATGCCCGTGGTAATCTCGCTGCTCAACTCCTTCACCGGAATAGGCGCTGCCCTGGCTGGCCTCATTTATGGGAACAACGTAATGGTAGTCGGCGGTATCATCGTAGGGGCATCGGGTACCATCCTTACCATCTTGATGTGTAAGGCCATGAACCGCTCGCTGATCAACGTGATTATCGGTGGCTTTGGTGGCGGCGGAGTAGCCAGCGGTACTTCGCGTGAAGAGGTAGTGAAAGAAGCTACGCCTACCGATACGGCCATTATGCTCAAGTATGCCAGCAAGGTAATAGTTGTGCCCGGCTATGGACTGGCGGTAGCCCAAGCCCAGCACGTAGTGCATGAGCTGGAGCAAAAGTGTGCCGAGGAGGGAGTGGACTTCAAATACGCCATTCACCCCGTGGCAGGTCGTATGCCCGGGCATATGAACGTATTGCTGGCGGAGGCCGACGTGCCGTACGACAACCTGCTGGAGCTAGAAGATGCCAATAAGGAATTCCCTACCACGGATGTGGTGCTGGTAGTGGGTGCGAACGACGTAGTGAACCCTGCGGCGAAGGAAGACCCCAGCAGCCCCATCTACGGTATGCCCATTCTGGATGTGGAGCTAGCCAAGAATGTGGTAGTAATGAAGCGGGGGATGAGTGCAGGCTACGCGGGTATTCAAAACCAACTCTTCTTCGGGGATAAGACTCGTATGCTGTTTGGCGATGCCAAGAAGTCCATCAACATGCTGAAGGACGAGATTGATAATGTGTAAAGCATTGGCTGGTTTGATGCAGTAATGCATTAAAACGAAGCCATTTTTTAAAAGGAGCTACTTCAAAAGAGGTAGCTTTTTTTGATTGCAGAAAAGGTCCTATAGATATTGTCTGGTCCGTGTTTTTTAGGCAGAGGGAGGGACAAAAAGAAAAAGCCCTGGGGAATTGTCCTCAGGGCTTTTTTGTAAGCTTTATAATAAGCGGGTTTCTGCTATAGAGTTCCAATATTCGTTTTTTTAGACAAAAGCGCCAAACCATTTGTCCATAATTGTGGGAAAATTTTTGCTCAGGAATAACT
>JBCBHI010001109.1:0-2057 GCA_038525885.1 Bacteroidota bacterium | reverse complement strand
GCTGTTCTCAGATACTCAAAACTTCATTAATGAGTCCAAGCAGTATTCAACCTTTGACATCTTTTTATCCCATTCCTATTTAGATAAAGAGGCCGTAAAAGGACTATTTATTGATTTGTCCGAAAAGGGGTTTAAAGTGTATTTAGATTGGATTGTGGATCCCAATTTAGATCGATCCAATGTAACCAAGGAGTCTGCTGAACTCATTCGCAGTAGAATGAAAAGTTCCAAAAGCTTGCTTCTGGCTACCTCCCCTAATGCAGCTACTAGCAAGTGGATGCCTTGGGAGCTTGGCTATGTAGATGGCCATACGAATAAATGTGCCATCACACCCGTTTATGATGACTCCTACGGTAACCCCGAAGTATATCAAGGTTTTGAATACTTAAAGCTCTATCCCTACGTGAAGAAAGATGATTTCGGGAAAATTCAAGTAGCTGAATCCAGTTTCAGTTATGTTGAACTTAATCGGTTTTTGGAAGGAGAAGCTCCATTCTTAAGGAGTACAAGACTTTGATTGGAAGGTATTCCAAGTTCTAGGGTCAATCCCTGGATATAGTTATTCTTCAATGGTCCAGTGTGGGGTGACAAGGTTATTTCTATTTTACTATTCTGGTAAATGCCCCTTGCCATCCAATAAAACTGTGTCTTCCCAATTGTATTATGGATAGGTGGCAATATCCAGCATAGAATAATTATCGCTAAAAACCTATTTAACGATTTACATCAAAAAGCCTTAACTGGCTCGTAGACTGGGATTAATCATGGAAAATAGCAGTTGATACACTAATTGTTCTCGTTGGATTTTAAAACAGACACTTTCTGGTATTTGTGACGAAACGCAGTCCATTGGTCTAGGTTAATTCACTAGCTGGCCTGCATATTTGTACCGCATTTTTACGATGTCTACTATGTGCTGTCCTTCTTTAATACAATTTTGATGGGGCAATACATACGGGTACACAAATACTAAACCATCCAATTATGAACACTCAATGGAAAGGCCTATTGGGCCTAATGCTTTTGTTTTTGGGAGCACTGGCAAGTTGCGACCCAGAAGAGGATCCCACTCCTGTAGAAGGTACTGGGTTCCTAACCTTGGATTTGGGGCTGGATATCCAGAATGCGGGTGGCCGCACGGAGGAAGTCAACACCGATACTTGGGAAGTAATCATTTATGATTCTGCCAATGCTATAGTGGAACGGTTTGAGGACTACGCGGCTATGCCCGACCAAGTTCCTCTGCCTGTGGGCACTTACACCGTATTTGTATCTTCAGAAGTAAACGAAGTAGCCTTTGAGTCTCCCTACTACGAAGGTACATCCGAACCCTTCCGTATTGTGAAAGGCGATGTAGTAAGCGTTTCCGTAACCGCCATGTTGGCCAATGTAAAGGTTTCGGTGTTGTATAGCGATGCTGTACAGGCCGATTTCACCGATTGGACGACTACCATAACCAGTGCCTCCGGTGCACTAGATTTCGTAAAAGGCGAGATCCGCAGCGGTAACTATCCAGCGGGAGAGGGGCTTACCCTTGAAGCCAATCTTACCTTTACCAAATCAGATAACACTACTGAGGTACGTACTGTAACTGGCACCATTGCCGCTACCGCTCCTCGCGATCATTTCATCATCACGGTGGATTATGAACTGGAAGACGGTGTAGTGGGTATTGGCATCGTAGTGAATGACAGCACCAATGATATTCCCATAGACTTAGCACCCCAAGTGATCGGCTTCCGTGGCTTCGGTAGCAGTGGACAAGATTTGGGCTATTCTGGTGTACAGCGCCCCAATGGTAACTACATTTTGGCGGGTACCTCCCGGACAGCAGACGGTGATGTTCCTTCCATTATTGGTAACGGCGATATGTTCTTGGTAGAGCTTGACCCTGCGGGTAATGTGGTTTGGGCGGACGTTCAAGGTACTAGTGGTGTTGGCTTTGATCGTATTTATTCCGTGGAGAACACCCCTGACGGTGGCTTTGTGATCGCGGGTGGATACAATCGGCAAGTAGGCGTAGGCAAGTACGATGCTAACAACAACCTACAGTGGAT
>JBCBHI010001108.1:0-2059 GCA_038525885.1 Bacteroidota bacterium | reverse complement strand
AAAGGATACTATGATCGGGCTTACCCATGCCCTATGCGATACGTTGCGCAAAATTGCAGCAGGAGGTATTGAGCAGGACCTTGGGCCACTACGGACTGAGCTTTCCTATACGGTGGCAGATATATGATAAAACGGGCCATCCAAAGCTACTGGTCAAAACCGGCCTTGGCTAACCCGATGCATTACCCATGGCTGGGCAAAACCTACGCCTACCGCAGCTGGGCCCTAAGTGTGCTCACCCTGCGCAACTACTTTGAAGAAGTAGTCTTAATCACCGACACACCTGGCAAGCACTTACTGATAGATACCCTGCAACTGCCCTACACCCAGGTGCGGGTAGAACTGGACGAGTTGGATGAGTTGCCCGCTGGTTTATGGGCTGCAGGAAAAATAAAAGCCTACGCCACTCAGGAGGCACCTTTTGTACATGTAGACAATGACATTTTCCTGTGGGATGCCCTCCCCAAGTCTTTGCTGGAAGCACCCTTTCTGGTACAAAGCATGGAACATGAGCAGGATTTTCCTGACTACCGAAATACTATTGACCAACTAGCTGAAATAGAAGCCTGGATGCCTACCTCTTTTGATTCCATAAGGAATGGCTCCTCTCCTATCCTGGCCTACAACGCCGGGCTGTGGGGAGGGAATGACCTGGGGTTCATCCATACGTTTTGTGAGGCAGCATTTGCCTTCATCCAGAATAACCGCTCACGCTGGAACCAAATGAACCTGGGGGATTTCAATAGCATCTATGAACAAGTGCTGAGTTACCAACTGAGTAAAGAGGAAAACGTACCGGCCCAGTATCTGATGAAGGACTACCGGGTACATCCTACCATGTTCAGAGAGGTGCCTACTAAACGGAAGTTTATCCACCTGCTCTCCCTGTTCAAGGGATCCTATGAGTATTGTAGGCAGCTTACCCTGAGGCTACGGCGGGACTTCCCGGAATATCATTTCTTTCTGGAAGGTCTACTGGCCAAACATGTCCTGTAACCCATGAAGAGCCGCAACCTGAAGATTGTACATAGCTACTGGACCAAGCCTAACCTAAAGGACGGAGACACCAATACGTGGGACCGTAAGGCTGGAGGCTGGGTAGACAAGAAGTTCAACTATATGAGTTGGGCGCTGAGCTGCTTGCAGTTCCGAGAATACTATGATCAGGTGGAATTGGTAACCGACCAGGCGGGGGCTGCCCTACTGATTGACAAACTTGGCTTGCCGTATACCCGGGTGCAGGTGATCCTGGATGAGCTCAATGACTACCACCCGGACCTGTGGGCCATGGGCAAGCTGCTGGCCTACCGGGCCCAAGAGGAGCCCTTCATTCATGCAGACGGAGACATTTTCGTATGGGGAGCCTTTGGGCAGCGGATAGAAGAGGCCTCCCTGGTAGCCCAACACTTGGAAGACGATTACCCTTTCTACCGCGATGTGCTGGCGGAAATTGACGAACATTTTGACTATGTGCCCGAGGTGATTGCCCAGCGTTGGCAGCAGGGCCACATTAAGGCCTCTAACGCCGGGGTATTTGGAGGGAATCAGCTAGAATTCTTCCAGGACTACACGGCAGAAGCCTTGAAGTTTATTGACCGAAATCTGGAACACGTAGGCAAGGTGACTACGGGGCTGTTCAACTGTATTTACGAGCAGTTTTTGTTCCATGCCATGGCCGAACAGCAAGACATTCCGGTGCAGTACTACACCAAAAACATCGACCACCAGTTCAAGGGCTTGGTGCAGTTTGACGGAGTACCCACCAAAACCAAATACATCCACCCGGTAGGGTTCTACAAGAAGTTTAGCAAAATAGGTAACCACCTGGCTTACCGGCTTCGCAAGGACCATCCCGAGTACTATTTCCGGATCATGAACTTGATCAAAAACTTTGAAATCTGATGTCCTCCACCACTCTATCCTTAGCTGAAAAACCTGTAGTGGTCCAAGAGACCCTGGACACCACCCTGCGGTGTACCCTAAGCGGTCTTGGGGGAAGCGTACTCCACCAATGGCTGGCCTACGAGCGCACCGGAGAGGATGCCTACAAGGGACTGGC
>JBCBHI010001107.1:0-2060 GCA_038525885.1 Bacteroidota bacterium | reverse complement strand
CACCTGATCGTCTGGCACAAAAGTCGCCGTCACGTTCCAGTCACCCCGACTGAAGAACCTACTTACCCCCAGCGTAATGGGAATGTGGGAGGTAAAATACTGATAGGAATAACTGAAGGTACCCGGAATATCAGCCGTAGCCTGCAAGATGGTACTGTCCAGTACCTGGTTAAATTCTATTTGCGAAGGAGGATTAAAGGTAATGTTGGCGAAGCCCGGCTCCAAGGTCATGGTCACGTCCTTGGTGGTAGCATTATAATTCGGCTCAATGACCGTCACCCGGATGGTTTCCGTACCCAAGGTGCTGCCCACCGTGAGAGTAGCATTGTTCGCGCCGCTTAGGCTAGAACCCGTGTTGCTGGTCAGCATATCAAACTGCACTGCCACACCCGGTGCAGTGGGTACACTCAGGGTTTCGTTGCCTTGGAACAACTGCACGGCAAAATCAGTAAACCCGGACAAGTCAGCCGTCGCATTGCTGATGGTCAATGGGAAGTCAAACGTACCTCCGTTGAAGTTGCCGTTGGCCGGAAAGGTAGCGCGGATAGTTTCCGTACCAGGAGCACCTACCGTGAGTTGGTCCCCGCTGATAGTACTACTCGTATTGGGCCCGGTGGCTGAGGTGCCCCCACCAGTCACAAACGCATAGGTGATGGTTCCGCCCGTATAGTTGGTGACCGCAGGCGCCAGCGTGACTACATCCCGATAGGCCGCCGTAACGTCAACGAACGTCGCTGTAGGGTTAGTAGGCACAATAGTGAAAGTCGCATCTGCCGTAGCGGATGTAAATTGATCGTTTGCCGCCACCGTGGCGCGCACCGTTACCGTACCCGCAGTACCAGCCGTCAACTGATCACCACTCAGGCCCGAGCCCGTCGCATCACCTACAAGCGTGTAGGAAACCGCTCCGGTAGAGCTGGTTTGCGCCGCCAGGGTACTTACGCTCAGGTGCTCCACCGTTTGATTAGGGAAACTGAACGCTGGTGTCTGAACGTCGGTAAAGAGGGTGACATTATTACTCGGAAAGCCTGCAACGGTCCCTTTATACTCCTGCTGCAGGTCTGTGCCATCGGGAAGAATGCTGTAAACTACCGGATAGGTGCTGGTACCATCTTGTGCCGTACCCCAGATGCGCGTCCCATCGTAGCTTAGCTGCCCATTACCGTTAAATACATCATCCGCCGTAGCAAACGTGTGGATAAGGGTAGGCGAAGTAATGCTGGTGAATTTCTGAATGTATTGGCTGTTGGCCACCCACAATTCGTTTTCAATCACCACGGGTTCGTAGTGGCTACTGCCGTTTGGATATAAAGTATGGTTTACTGCTTTTGTAACCGGGTTCCACCCCGTTATGCGCCCATTTCCATTGGGAAACCAAATGAGATTATTCCAAAGCGCGGTGCCATACTGAGGGTGCTGCTCAGAAGTGGTACACAGGTATTCCACGGCATAGTTGCTACCATCGTAGTCCAGCGAGAATACGCCCCCCCGGTTGTTGGTGACATCAAATAGGGTTACGCCATACAGTTTACCCCCATACTCGACCAACTGGCCCAAGGGGGAAAATAGGTCGGTACCGTCAAAGGTGTGGATAATGGAATACCCAGTACCATCAGGATTGGCCGACCAGATTTCGCCTAGGCCGCTCCCACCCTGATTAGTGGTGCCGTACACCTTGCCGTTGATTTCAATGATAGAAAACGCAGAAGCCGATGTTGCCGTAGAGTTGAAATCGGCCACTTTGGTAAAGTTGGAACCGTCCGGATCTATCCGGTACACCACACCTTTATCGTTGGTACCCCCGTTGAAGGTAAGCCCCCAAATCTTGCCGTCGATCATTGTGGTATTATAGGCCGCGTTGCCCGTGGAAGCGGGGGCTGCCGTGAAGTCTAGCAGTTGGGTAGCCGTACCCCCAGCTAAGGAGTACAGGTCTCCTGCGGTAGTAAAAAAGGCCCCTTCCGCAATAGCAGTAACGTATGCATCGGCGGTGCCTGCAAGGTGGTAATCGGTTTCTGGCACTGACAGGCGCAGCAGGGTCAAGCTACCCGAGGGGCCAGCGC
>JBCBHI010001106.1:0-2064 GCA_038525885.1 Bacteroidota bacterium | reverse complement strand
ACATTGCGCTCCTCAAAACTGCCCTTCAGCTTAGCCGTAGCGCCCAGTTCGGTTGTACAAACCGGCGTATAATCCGCAGGATGCGAAAACAATACACCCCAGCCGTCACCCAGCCATTCATGAAAATTGATTTCGCCCTCTGTAGTTTGAGCGGTAAAGTTAGGAGCTTCATCTCCCAGGCGTAAAGTTGCCATAAATCATCAGGTGTTAGAGTAGAAAACTACCCTCCGGGGTACTCCCGAAGGCGGGAGAAAGGTACGATGTTACCCGGAAGTAAACCGCCTCCTTGTGGAGGAAAAACCTACCTCATATCACCAAAAATTAGGCAAGCGTAACCTAGGATACATGGAGGCTACTACTAGAGAAAAATCAGGAGCAAAGGTAGGCCTCTAGGCAGCATCCAAGCTCACGGCGACTTTGGGCCGTGGGTGTTCTATTTCCCTTCGTATTTCACGCAACGTTTGGCGGTCCCGCTCTACACTTTGATGCCCAATCCTACGCAGATCAATGTTTTTATGACACTGTTGGCAAGTAAAGGCTACGCAACGCAGCAT
The DNA here is from genome assembly GCA_038525885.1 of Bacteroidota bacterium. Classification (GTDB taxonomy): domain Bacteria; phylum Bacteroidota; class Bacteroidia; order Cytophagales; family Cyclobacteriaceae; genus DMST01. The sequence goes on along the minus strand of JBCBHI010001106.1, from coordinate 1,510 downwards.
GGTTTCTATTTTCACCGAAGTCCTTTCCCTACATTCTGGGCAAGTGACGGTATGTTCTGTCTGGCTCATGGGTGTGTGGTTTGACATCTATAGGTTCCTTACCCTCGAAACAAGTCACAACCAGGCCGTTGAAAATTTTATATTTCACCCCACAACCAGCAAAAACACCTGCCTTATCCCACAATTCCAAAGGTAGTATTGCAATGGAGGGCTTTTCTCTTTCTCAACTCAACTTTGCTAATTCAATCAATCGTTGCGAAAGGGTTATTAGGATACCGTAAAACTTAAGTTGTGATCATGAAAATATCGTCTTTATAGGCAGAATCACACTTGGCAGGTCCTGTAGGGGGGCGTTTCATGAAACGTCCCCCTACAGGACCCAACCTACCCTCCTGCCACCATGCCTAACAAAGCATCATTAACCCAGAACCTAGTTCGAATGAATAAGATGCACAGGAACAGGCTCTAACGGACCTAGTACAGTCGGCTTTTTCCCACGGAGTGTCAAGTTTGCCCTTCTACTTGGGTCGCTTAAGAGGCGGCGTAAGGCTTTTAAATAAAGGCCATTAGATCAAACTCCGTGCGGGTAGGCACACGCTAAATTGTGGGATTCCCACAGCCGATGGTATTTAAACTAGGATTGTATATAATTGCGGCAAATAAACTTAACTATGCGAACCATCTTAACCATTGTATTCAGCGCAGCGCTGTTCTATCCTCTATTTGGTCAATCTATTAATGACCTGACCCGGCCCACCGAGGCCCACGTGCAAATCACAGGCACCAGCATTTATTTAGTCCCTCCTGCAGGATTCTCCCCTAGTAGCGAGTTCAAGGGATTCCAGAACGAAGCAGAACCATTCAGCTCCGTATTAGTGGTGGAAGTGCCCGCCCCTTTTGACGGCATCATTGAGGGCTTTAGCCCTGACAATCCCCAAAGCAAGGCTGGACTGAAACAGCAAAATATGACCCTAATCAGCAGTACGTTTAGTCAAGTCGGGGGCAAAGAAGCTTTGTGGGTAGAGTTGGAGCAAGAGGCCTATGGATACACTTTCGCTAAGTCCATCTTAGTCGTGAACCTCGATCCTGCCACTGTTATGATCAATGCAACGGCGCTGAAGGATAATCCGGAAGCCTATGCAGAGGTGGTAAAGAGCATACGCTCTTTTGTGCTGACCAACGAGACCATAGAAGATCCGCGGGCTTCCCTCCCCTACACGATTGATGAAACCGCTGGCAACTTGAAGTTCATTCAGGTAGTGAGCAACGGCACCTTGCTCTCGCGTGACGGGAAAATACCTTCATCGGAAAAAGACCATCCGCTTTTTATTACCGTCGATCGGGCCATGAATCAGGCCAATGTTTCAAACCCTAAGCAAACCTTCTTGCAGCGCGTAACCCAACTACCCGGCGGGTACCAACAGCCTAACGAAGCAGATATAAAATCTATCACCGTCGATGGCATCAAGGGGTACCAGGCCTCCCTGGTGTCACCCGAGAAGCCTGAGGA
>JBCBHI010001105.1:0-2068 GCA_038525885.1 Bacteroidota bacterium | reverse complement strand
GGCTGCGGCCGTATTGGAAGCTGCCGCTACGATTATCAGGAAGGCACTCTGGTGTTCATCGGTCCGGGGCAGGTGGCTACCTTCGCTATGGCTCCCAAGCCTACCGACACTCCCGGATGGACCATCCTGTTCCACCCGGATCTGATCCGCACTTCAGAGCTTGGCAAAACCATCCATCAGTATTCCTTCTTCCGGTACGAGACCAACGAGGCGCTGCACCTGGCCGAGAAAGAGCAGCAATTTCTGAATGCTCTGGTGGATACCATAGAGCAGGAGATTCACCAAAATATGGATCGGCATTCGCAGGCGCTGATGGTACAAAACCTGGAAACCATTCTGAAATACAGCGCCCGGTACTACGACCGTCAATTCTACACCCGCACGCCCATGCACCAAGGCGTGGTAGCGCAGTTTGATGACATGCTAAGGGAATGGTTTGCCGCGGAGGATCTGTCGGAAAAGGGCATCCCGACGGTGGAAGCCTGCGGACAAGCCCTGAATATGTCTGGCAGCTACCTGAGTGACTTGCTACGCGCCGAAACGGGCCGTAGTGCCAAGGATCATATCTATGGCTTCCTGATAGAACGGGCAAAGACGGCACTGCTGAACCCCCAACACTCGGTAAGCGAGATTGCCTATGCGCTGGGTTTTGACTATCCGCAGAACTTCAGCAAGCTATTCAAATCCAAGACGGGCATGAGCCCCAAAGAATTTCGCAGCCTCAACTAGGGAATCACCCTATTTGACCGGAACTATAGGGTCTCCCGGCCCTGCTTCAAATCCTTAGTGTAACGACTCCCCTCCTATCATGAACTTCACAAACAAAACCGTACTTATTACCGGTGCCTCCTCAGGCATCGGGAAGTCCTTTGCTTACCTGCTGGCCGCCCAAGGGGCACACCTGATTCTGGTAGCCCGCACTCTGAATGTCCTGGAAGAAATAGCGGAGGACATCCGCAGCAAACATCAGCGTGAGGTCCACATCATCCGAAAGGACCTAAGCGCAGTAGGCTCCGCTGCGGAGCTATACCAGGAGGTGCAAGGCCGCTCTTTGACGGTAGACGTGCTCATCAACAATGCCGGATTTGGCAAGTGGGGTAAGTTTGAGGACTTCCCTTGGGACGACTACCAGCGCATGATCCAACTCAACACCACCTCGCTGGTAGAGTTATGTTACCTCTTCCTGGATCAACTCAAGGCCCAACCCGAAGCGGGTATTATCAATGTAGGCTCTACGGCTTCTTTTATCCCCATCCCCTACTCGGGGGTGTACGGGGCTACCAAAGGCTTTGTGCTCAGCTTTTCCGAGGCTATGACAGGGGAGCTAGCTGGCACCAAAATAACGGTGAGTTGCCTCTGCCCGGGCGGCACGGAAAGTAACTTCAGCAAGGTAGCCGATCCTAGCCAGTCGGCAGACCTGTCCAATACCAACTACCTTTCCTCCGATGAGGTGGCCCAAATCGGGATTGATGCCTTTGAGGCAAAAAAGCATTACGTAATCACAGGCAGGAAAAGCCAGCTCACGCTGATGAAGTTTATGTCGCGTAAGCGCATAGTGGCTATGGTGGCTAGCTACTGGCGCAAAACCCTCAATATTGCAGCCTAGGGAAAGGCCGGATGGGGGGATGAAATGCACCTAAGACCGCCGTCTGTGGCGGGTGCCGCCGGAGGCGTATTTTTCGCGTGAGGGACGCAAGGCATTGTATGAGCTACTTTTGGCTTCGCAGTATTCGAGCCTGGAGGCTCTAACCATCCGGGGTTCCAAGCCTGTGCGGCCCAGACAAGAGCCTTGAAACAGGTTCCCTTATTAGCCAAAAGAGCGAGTGCCGACGGCCCGACCCCGTCGACCAAAGGCCGCGTTAGCGGACGACTGCGCGGGGGCACGCCCAAATACTAAGAGGAACTAAGGTTGGCTAAGCCTCTGAGAGTAGAAGCTATGGTTGAAGTGCTTAAGGCCCAAGCCTGATGGGTAGGCGCTACCCATGGAGCCAGGCAAGGAGTTTGTCAGAGAACGAGTCTGGGGGTAGATAGAAGTTACTTTTCATTACGACGGAGGAGGGGATGAAAT
>JBCBHI010001104.1:0-2073 GCA_038525885.1 Bacteroidota bacterium | reverse complement strand
CTAGAGCGATTTCCTCAGAGCCCGCGTCTGTCCGCATAGACATGCGCAGACTCAGCGTGCTCCCGGTTTCGGGAATGCCAAAGGAATAGGTATCAAAGTCACTAGAGGTCAATGAATCACCAAAGCCATCACCGTCAGTATCCCACTCAAAGCGTTGGCTGGAAGCGTTCACGGCCGTAGAAAAGAACGCGAGGGTGTCGTACCCTCCACCATCTACCTGATATTCTACCAGTACATAGTCTCCGTTGCTTCGGGTAGCGTAGTCGAAGGAAGTGCCTTCGTTGGCCGCCAGGAGGAAGCTAACCGATAGGTTCTGGAAGTTGGCAATCACCACGTCGTTAAACGTAAGCGTAACCGCCCCTCCGGAAATACCTGCGGCATCTATGTCCTCGGCGCCGATGTAGCTATTGCCATCTACTCCACTAATAGGAGCAATGCTCAAACCGAAACCGGAAAAGTCCGCATCAGTACCGCGCTCCCAGTAGTCGCCAAAGCCACCGTCGTTTTGGTGGGGTGCCGACAAGGTGTACCGGGTGCCCCCGCTACCGTCGGTCTCAAAGCTTTCTTGCATGAGTGTAGTCTGTGCCCAGGCACCTCCTACACACAACAAGACGGCTAGTGTGGTCAGGTAAATGTGTCTCATGGATGGATAGTTTGTCCTCATTCTATAGTAGGATTACAAAATAAACCATCTGGAAACGGAGTGAACAGGGCCAATCGCCCTTCTTGTGTTAGGCTTTTGTTAAATATCCATGCCCTATATATTTCAGCAGCAAAGGTTTGAAAAGCGCAAGTTCGCAACGAACTTTTAGGTCTGTAAGTCAGGAGTTTTTGCTCGATTTGGGAATTATATAACTATCGGGTTCAGCGGATGCTATTATAGCTTAGAAGGGATGCACTTTTAGAAAATGGGAAGGTGAAATCATCTCCCTTCAAAACCTCTATTCTTCCACCCAATACGGGAACCTCATTCGGCCGCCGCACTCATCTTCTATCCCTTCCTCTTTTGTCTTTTTTACTCTTTCTGCCACCTTTGAGGGCATGGAAATTGAAAAACAACCCTTTACTCCCCTGGCAAAATGGCTCATGGGTCTTTGGATCCTTGGAGGTGGAGTAAGTTTGCTCCTTCTGGATAAAAGCTCGGTTGTTTTAGCCCTCAATCAGGTCCATAATCCCCTTACTGATCGGTTGATGGTAGCGTGGACTTTCCTGGGCGACGGCTTAATGTTTGCCGTGGCTCTGCTTTTCCTGATCTTGTTTGTACGGATTTACCATGTACTACCTCTTTTAACCGCAGTTATCATCCAGACCGTGTTGGTGCATTTGGGCAAGCGGGTGATATTTAAAGGAGCCCCCCGACCCAAAGCTTGGCTAGAACAGCCAGAACTCTTGCATTATGTAGAAGGAGTGAAAGTTCATCTCTACAACAGCTTCCCCTCAGGCCATACTGCTACCGCTTTCACCTTAGCCTTGTTGGTCATGATGTTTCACCGACGTACTTGGAGTACCCTCCTGGCATTTGTCCTGGCCGCTGGGGTGGGGGTGAGCCGGATGTACCTGGTGCTACATTTTTGGGAAGATGTAATCGTCGGGAGTGTGGTATCCGTACTCACCCTCCTGGCCACTTGGGCACTCTTCTACCGTGGTGAGCCCGGCTGGGCCCGCAAAGGCCTTTGGAGCAGAAAGGTTTTTTAGCTCGGGTTGTTTGCCCCTTCGCCCTTGCTATTTGGTTTTGTGGTTGGAAGCCAGGAGGTCAATCTTAGTTCCAAGTTCAAAAGCTCCGCCATTGTTGGTGTTTAAGCGAAGCGACACCAACAAGCTGCGCTGCGGCCTATCAAAAGAAAGGTTTGGGTGAAATGAATGGCTGCGTGCAGAATTTCAGCAAAATCGGGTCACGAGTGGTCCGTAGACTTAGTTTCAATTTCATCAAAAGTGCCGCTGCGCGAGGCACTCATTGAGGGGAATAGATAATAGGTGAGCCTTATGGCTCTGGTCAGTCTTAGTTTCAGAAGCATGGAACAGTGTGGGCACCTCTCCATTCGCTCCTCGCCAATTCAATCCAAATATCCCATC
>JBCBHI010001103.1:0-2075 GCA_038525885.1 Bacteroidota bacterium | reverse complement strand
CTCCAAAGCGATGATAAGACGCTCGGTTTGGGGCAAAATCACTACTTGTGACCATGCCTCGAAACCCACAAACGAACACCTGGAGGAGGTTATTATTACCGCAACCCGAACTTCCCGTACCATTGATGATCTGCCTACCCGGGTAGAGGCCATTTCCTCTGAGGAATTGGATGAGAAATCCATGATGCGCTCCGCCAACATCGCCATGCTGCTACGAGAAAGTACGGGGATTCAAATGCAGCAAACCTCGGCTAGCTCTGGCAACCAGAGCATTCGTATCCAGGGGCTGGACGGCCGCTATACTCAGGTACTTAAAGATGGTTTCCCTGTCTTCGGGGGCTTTGCCGGGGGCCTTAGTATCATGCAAATTCCTCCGCTGGACCTCCGCCAGGTCGAGGTCATCAAGGGAAGTAATTCTACCCTGTACGGAGGCGGGGCCATCGCCGGGTTGGTCAACCTGGTTACCCATACCCCGGAGGAGAAGCGGCGATTGCGTCTGATGATTGACCAAACTAGCGCCTTGGGCTCCACCCTCAATGGCTTTTACGCTCAGCGGTATGGCACCGTAGGGGTTTCCTTGTTTGCCTCGGCCAACCGACAGCAGGCCTACGACCCCAACGGTGATCATTTCAGTGATCTGCCTCAGATCCGTAGCCTCACTGTAAATCCTTCCGTGTTTTTCTATTTCAAGGACGAGGGCCAGTTACGCCTCACCCTAAACGGCACCTGGGAAAACCGCCTGGGCGGTGACATGCAGGTGATAGAGGATGAACCTAATGGCATTCATCAGTTTACCGAGGAGAATGCCTCAGACCGCCTTAACTATCAGCTGAGCTACCAGCAACCTTTGACTCCTGGCCTACGGCTCAACGTGCGACACAGTCTTACCTACTTCGATCGGGCCATTATCACCCCCGACTTCACGTTCCGTGGTGAGCAGTATTCCACCTTTAGCGAGGTCAACTTCCAGTTTGGAAAGGAGGACTTGCAATGGACGGTGGGCCTGAATGGATATACGGATGAGTTCAATGAAGCTGGGGTGGATTCATTGTTGCGAGACTATTCAATCACCACCCTGGGAGTATTCGTTCAAAACACTTGGGATATCAACCCGCAGTGGGCCCTGGAAAGTGGAATGAGGGTAGAATATGACCCTAACTACGGTGAATTTCTGTTGCCTCGCCTGGCTTTGCTGGCCAAGCTTTCTGACCACTGGACGGCCCGGTTGGGCGGAGGCGCCGGGTACAAGCAGCCTACCCTGTTTACGGAGGAAGCAGAGAATCTCATTTTCCAGGGAATAGAACCCCTATTTCGTAATGGATTTTTGGCCCCGGAACGCTCTTGGGGAGGCAATCTGGATTTCAATTACCGAACCACCTTTGGAGAACACTGGACGTTCTCGGCCAATCAACTGTTCTACCACACCCGGCTCTCCAATCCACTGGCATTGCAGAACTTTGGCGGGCCCAACTCTTTTGTGTTCGTGAATGCAGAAGATCCCATTACCAGTCAAGGCCTGGAAACCAACGTAAAGCTGACGTACAAGGACTTCAAGCTATTTGCCAACTACGCCTTTGCCGATGTAAGGCAAAACTCACCGGACTGGCAGCGCCAGTTGCCCCTCACTCCCCAGCACCGGATAGGTTCCGTACTGATGTGGGAAGCACACGGCAAGGGAAGAATAGGCCTGGAGGCATACTATACGGGCGAGCAGTTTTTGGCCGACGGGTCGGCTACCCAACCCTATTGGATCGTGGGTTTGATGGCTATGCGCAAGTGGAAGTTCATGAGTTTCTACATCAACTTTGAAAACTTCACCGATACCCGCCAGCATCGACTAGAGGCATTTGATATCAATGACCATTTGCGCCCTCAGTTCCCTGAGATATGGGCACCGCTAGATGGCCGAATCATCAATGCTGGGGTCATTTTGGATCTCTAGACAAGGTGATACCTATGGAACGAATCTTATCGCCGTATCGCCTAGAGAAGGAACTATTGAATCCTTAGTAGACAAAAATGAGGGAGAAGCCGGATGAAACTGGCTTCTTCTCTTTTACTACGGTTTTTCTTCT
>JBCBHI010001102.1:0-2079 GCA_038525885.1 Bacteroidota bacterium | reverse complement strand
ATTTAGGATTGGTTCAGGATAATTTGGGTTTTCTGTATAGTGATGCCTCCTTATGGGATACAGCCACCGCTGAATTCCAGTTGGCGTATAATTATTTCATTCTTTCTGAAAACCACGACAGGGCCGCAATTTCCAGTATTGAATTAGCAGAGATAGCCCTTCAACAAGGATTGGAGGAAGAAGCAAGTGTAAACATTAGACGGGCTTTAAAGCACGCTCAACTAGCCAATCAAAAAGATGTATTAATCTCAAAATCGACCTTTTATTTAGGATTGATTCATAGAAATAAAGGAGAATTTCAAAGTGCAAAGGAAGCCATGGCATCTGCTTATAATAGCTCTTTTTCACTGGCTCCCTATGACACAGAAACGTTCCGCATGGCGCGTACCTTGGGCACGTTCTATCACCAACAAGGATTAACCGATTTAGCCATTCAACTACTTCAAGATCAACTAGCTTACCTGACCAACACACCCAATGAGATTCAACTAAGTACGCTTTCCCTGCTGGGGCAGCTATATGAGACCCAAGGGGACTTGCAGCGTGCTCTCGCTACTGAACGCCGGGTAAGTGATGGGAAGTTGGCATTAGCCACGGCGGCTGCCCAAGCCGATCAGGCTCGGCAAGAAGCTGAGGTAGCCCTTGCGCAGAAAATACTGGCAGATGAGCAGGAAGTGGTGGCTTTCCAGGAAAAACGCACCGAACAGGCGTGGGGTATGGGTGGAGTGATAGTGGCCTTCCTTTTGGTGATGGGTTGGCTGTTCTGGCTCAAAGAGAAACACCGCAAGCAGGCCGAAGCCAATACTACCCACTGGTTAGAACTGAACAAGCGGTTCAAGGCTCTGGAAGACGTGCTTAGTATGATGGGGTAAGGGGAACGCTGCTCTTTGGGACGTTGGATGTTAGACCGCTTCACTGTTGGATGGTATAGAGTGCGTTCAGTAGGTTGTTGGTGTTTACGGGGCGCATAGTTTTTGCATAATACTTCGGAATTCCGAACGATGAAAAAGGCTAGTACCTGTTTAGAATCAGCTTACTAGAGTAGGTTGTTGGTGTGGCCGGGGCGCGTAGCCTGAGCTTAAACACCAACAACGGCAAGGTCTGCGCTTAAACATTGGAATCCCGAACGACAGCAACGGCGAGGTTTTCTGAAATTGCCGGGGCGCGTAGCCTTCGTTTTATCATTGGTATCACGAACGATGAAATAGCGTGGAGAACAGGTTTCTCAGTGACTTTTTCTGTGACGTTGGCACTTTGCTAGATTGGCATCTCGAATATGCCACTTGGAGTAGGTTGTTGGTGTCGCTTCGCTTAAACACCAACAACGGCAAATACATCAGAATCCCGAAGGCAAACAATGGAGAAGAAAAATTAGATGGTAGGGTCAACCTAAACCGGAAGGGATTCCGTCGCGCTGCGACGAAGGAATTGTAGCATCGGTTTTCAAGCGGGTGTTAGGAAGAGTGATTTTTCTTAGTGCCGTAGGTACGACATCCCGTGTTGGACTGGGCCAAACCTGGCGGAATTTCTATGTTCTGGATTCAGAAAAATGCCGCTCTATTCTGGAAAATGCCAGGTTGTAACACTACCTCAGATCGGAGACCCGATCCCTAATACAAACCAATCAGTTATCCCTTTTACCGAGGTGCTTGGACAAGGCCCCAAAAAGGGTCTCTGGTTTAAAAGGTTTGAGCACAAAATCATTCATACCTACTTCCAGAATGCGTTGGCGCTCATGGGGTAGGGCCGTGGCCGTAAGGGCAATAATGGGAAGCTGCGATTGCGTTTTTCGGATCTCCTGAGTGGCGGTATAGCCATCCATGACGGGCATCTGTAAGTCCATCAGGATAAGATCGAACGATTGCTCTGCCAGCTGGTCCAGCGCCTGCTGGCCGTTGGTAGCCACCGTTACGTCCAAGCCCCAACGCTGTAGAAACTTATTGGCCACGAGCACATTCACTTCGTTGTCCTCCACCAGCAAGATATTCCCTTGCAGGCTACTAGGTTCGGGGGCGTCATCCGTAGTGAGGGCTACTTTGCTCCGTACAATAGCAAAGGACTGCTCGAAGTAAAACCGGG
>JBCBHI010001101.1:0-2085 GCA_038525885.1 Bacteroidota bacterium | reverse complement strand
GAAACGGAACTGAAGCGAATACGAGCCTCTGTTTATTCTAATGAAAAGCAACTGGAGACGGTAATTGCCACCCGAAACTTTATCGAAAGCAATTTTGATAAAGAACTTAACCTTGAACTATTGGCCCACCTGCGCTTTACCTCAAAGTATCACCTGCTGCGGCTTTTCAAGAAGTATTATGGCATTACCCCGAAGCAATACCTCATTGAACAGCGTATCCTAAAATCAAAAGAACAACTTGGTCAAGGGATGTCGGTGACGGAGACCTGCTTTGCCGTAGGCTTCGAAAGTTTGGGTTCGTTCAGTGCACTGTTCAAGGCCAAAACCGGCAAATCGCCCAGCGAATATCAAAAAGAGCAACTTTCGAGAAGCAAACTAATGCGCTAAGCTCCACATTTGGATAACTAACCAAACCAAAACCGATGAAAGCTACTGTAATCAGCATCCCCGTGCTAGACCAGGAGAAGGCACTACAATTCTATACCAACATCCTGGGATTCCTGAAGAAGAAGGACATGCCGCTAGACGGTGGCAATAGATGGTTGACCCTGGTATCCCCAGAGGCACCTGACGGAGTAGAATTACTATTAGAACCAGCCCCACTACACTTTGAGCCCTCCAAAGTTTTCCAGGAAGCCCTGATGAGTGCGGGTATTCCGTGGACTCAATTCGACGTAGAAAGCGTTGATGCGGAATATGAGCGCATGCTGGCACTAGGGGTAGAGTTCAGCGTGAAACCCACCGAGATGGGTACGGTCAAGTTTGCCGTATTCAATGACACCTGCGGTAACAACATGCAAATTGTGGAAACCCTGTAATATGAAAAGCTTCTTAGGAATAGTAACCCTAGCTGCGCTAGCCTGCGCTTGTACTGGCCAGCAGCCCGGTGAGGCCCATGCGGATGAAATGGCTGCCTTACAGGTAGAGCTAGATAGCTTGAAGGGTGTGGTGGCCACGGGTGCCCATGATACCCAGGGGCAAATCTCGACTTTTTTGACCTTCCAGGAGAACAATGCCGAGGAGGCCATGAATTTCTACGTAAGCCTGTTTGACAACTCGAAAATCACGGACATTCAGCGATATGGGAAAGACGGCCCGGCCAAGGAAGGGACCATTTTTGTAGCCACTTTTGAGCTAAACGGCAGCCAGTTTGCCTGTAGCGATAGCTACATCACCCACGAGTGGACCTTCACACCCGGGGTTTCTATTTGGGTAGAGTGCACTTCTGAACCAGAATTGGATAAGGTATTTGGTGCGCTATCCGAAAACGGAAAGGTGCTGATGCCCGTCGGCAACTACGGCTTTAGTACCAAATTTGCCTTTGTAGAGGACCGTTTTGGCGTGTCTTGGCAGCTCAATTTGAAATAAGCCCGGTTAAGCGAGGGGTGGCTTCCTTGGCAAGCCCTGATTTAATCGGAGGTGGCTTGCAAATACGCATCCAGTACCTCTAGCTGCTGCTGATAGATGCGTTGTTTGGCGGCCAGCAAGTACCGATAGGTAGAGACGGTGTTGGCAAATTCGAGGGCTGCATAGGCCTTCGCTTCCGCCTGAGTGGGTGTGCTTACCTGTTGCCAGTTGACTAGGTCAAAGTTGGTTTTCAGATAAGGGTAGTAGTGCTGATCGTACAGGTTCTGATTGCTTTGGTCTATCCTTTCAATTTTTTCAAACCCGCCGTACAAGGCAATGATTTTACTTTTGGCCTCGTAGTCCTTCAGAAACCGGATGTCTCCGGACTGCACCAAAACCTCAAAGGCCGTCTCGTTGATATCCACCCCTCTGAGGTCCAGTAGCTGGATGGCGTAATTCCTGATGGTCAAGGGATTTTTGGTAGACGATATTTCTCCCAACAGATCATCGCAGGTACTAATCTGACTGTTGATTTGGGCTATAGCCTGACTAATCTTTTCCCGGTTCTCTTCGCACTCAAGTCCAATCTGAGCTAAGTGATTATCAATAAGCCGATCCTGATTCTTACTGTCGCCATATTTGTTTAGCTGAAAGGCGATGAGGATTCCTATGAGAACCACCAAAAATTCCAGACTGTGGTTTAACCAATCGATCTTTCGTTTCTTCATAAGAACAGGC
>JBCBHI010001100.1:0-2087 GCA_038525885.1 Bacteroidota bacterium | reverse complement strand
AAAATGTTCTCCCATTTCCAGAAACCAAATCAAGAATTAATTAATTTATGTGAAATTAAATTTTAGACTTTATATAACATCCCTGGGTCGCATAGTAGATTATGGCAGGATATTGGATGTTAATCCCGATAGGTCCAATATCCTATCCACGGATCAAGTTGTCTTGATGCTTATATAGCGTACCCTTGATCGTCAGAATTGGGCTTGGGTAACCGAACCTCCCTTATTCCAAGTCATTTTCCATCGGGTGTAACATAACCACACCCTTCAGAAATTTGTCATACCAGAATCTTTAGTCCGTGGAGCATGGGAGACTCACAAAATCCTTCGAATTTGGCTGGGGTGTCCCAACGAGGAAAACAGGAGAGGGCTTCTCCCTGCATTAGTCTTGAATCTTGCGGCTATCAACAAGTCCTTACCTGTATTTACAAAACCCTCTGCGTACCCTGCGCACACCTCTGCGCCTCTGCGAGAAACCAACTCCCTAGATCAACTCCTTCTCCACTAGCGACTGCCGCAGCTGATGGTGATCTTCCCAAAACCGATCTTTGATTCGTTGTACCACATTTTCAAAATCAGGGTGGCTATGCAGTGGCACTAGCATGGGGTCTAGCTCAAGCAGGATTAGCCAATACTGGTAGTTCTCTTGGGTAGAGAATAGGGTGAGCTGTTCCATGGCCGAGTCTACTTGGTGAAGGTAGGCGTGCTTTACGGCCAAATTCATACTCCGGTACCGGGTTTCGTCTTGCGCGCAAAAATCCTCGTAGGATCGGAAAAGCTCCTCGGCCTCTTCCTCCAGCCCCATTTGCTGGTACACAAAAGCAATCGAAGCGTCAGCCTGTTGGAAGATCCGTAGGTTGTTCCTTTTCCGGGCGTCTACAAGCTTTTTGTAATAGAAGTAAGCAGTGTCGTACCGCTCTGTGGTGTAATAAATTTTGCCGATGTCCTGCAGAAAATCCAACCGGGTGGTGTCCCTCTGCCATTCGGCTATCAACTGCGTTACGGTCTTTTCGGTATCGCGATCCTGGGCAAACCCGATGAAAATCTTGAGGTGGGTAGCAAAAGGATTTTCAGCGAAGAAATCCAGAGACAGGTTGACGTAGGTGGCGGCCTCTTCCAGGAACCCGGCTTGCGTCAGCGCATTGCTAAGGTGCAAGTAGCTGTAGCTTTTGGTGGTGGAGTCCTGCCCCATCACGTCGAGTTGGATGCCACGCAGGGCGTACTCCAGGTATTTGGCGGTATTGGGTTTGCGAAAGGCATAGAACTCACTGAGCATCTGCAGTATGGCGGTGGAATTGGGGTTGTACTCTAGGGCTTTCTCCAAATGCGGTAGGGCTAGCCGGTAGTCTCTCACGTGAAAATAGTAGAAGGCCTTGGACAACAGGCTGATGTCCGATTGAGAATCGTATAGTAAAGCCTGATCCGAGTAACGATTGATCTGCTCGGTGTACTGCTTGTCCGCCTGGAAGAGATCCAGGAAATAGTAGCAGATAGCCAAGTCGGCGTAGGCCAGGGCAAACTGATCATCGTGTGCCACGGCCTGCTCAAATAGGGGGATGGCGGCGGCATACCCTTCCTGGCTTTGTGTGTGAAAGGGCTCCAAGGCCTGTAAAAAGTAGTCGTAGGCTACCAGATTCTCGGTAGGCTTTTTCTCTATCTGCTGCAGCTCTGAGGGAGTAACCACCGCCTCGATGGCTTGGGTGATTTGCCGGGCTACCTCGTTTTGCAGGTCAAAGATATCGGTGACCTGGCGGCTATACTGCTGGGTCCATACGGGGCGGTCCCCGGCGGCATCTATCAGCTGAACGTTGAGCAGTACCTGATTGCCGACACGCTGCCCGCTGCCTTCTACCAGATAGGCCACGTGCAATTCCTCGGCTATTTCGGGGATGCCCTTGCCGGAGTTCCGGTACTTTTCTGACGAAGTACGGCTGATCACCCGCAGATCCTCGATCTTCTGTAGTTTGCCAATGGTGGCGGCCATGAGTCCGTTGACGAAGTAGAGGTTGGTGGAATCGCTGCTTTCGTTTTGGAAAGGGAGCACCGCGATGGACTTTTCCAAGGCCGTGGGAAGGGGAGCGGGAGCG
>JBCBHI010001099.1:0-2099 GCA_038525885.1 Bacteroidota bacterium | reverse complement strand
GCCTATGACTACTTTGGCTTTAGGTATCTGCCGTCCAAATTCCTCCGCATATTCCACGGGATTGTAGGCATCAGCATCTCCCCACAAAACCAAGGTGGGGCAGGCCACATCTTCCAGCGCCTGCTCTGTCACAGACCAGTCGCATTGCCGCTTTATGCGGTACATCGCTTTGCGGTTCTGGGGGATAACCATGGCCTGGTAGGTGTACTCTACCACCTCAGGAGTCAGTGCCCCGGGGCAGCGGTATAGTTTTTCGTAGCTAGTGCGCACCAGCCCACGAGTGAGGAATAGCGTGGAAAGCTCCCCCAGCACGGGATATTTCAAAATCTCCCAGTCGGGTACGTCGGGCCTATCCAGGCCGGCCGGAGCCAAAAGCACTAGCGCCGATACCCGTTCTGGATATTGCTGGGCAAAGTGTAGCGCCCAACCCCCTCCCCAGGAATTACCCATCAGGGTAGCCCGTTCCCACCCCAGGTGGTTGAGCACTTGACTGATAAAGGCCGAATAATCATCCAGCGAATACTGAGGCGCCTCCGACACAGTGTAGCCATGGCCAGGCAGATCTACAGCCAGCACAGTAAAGTACAGCGCCAGGCTATCGATCACGTTGCGCCAGCTATAGAGCCACGTTCCGCCCCCATGCAACAGCAACAAGGGCGGCCCCTCTCCTTTTTGCACGTAGTGCACCTGGTGGCCTTCTACTTCGAAAAAAGAGCCCCCATAAGGCGGGGGTTGAGTCCATGCGGGGCAGGCCCAACCCAGAGTAAACCCCAAGAGCACCAGCCAAGCCTTGGCCCTACCAAAACACGGGTGGGGTGTGGTTTGGGAGCCAAGCCTGATTCTAGAATGAGTTGGCAAGTCGATAGCAGGAACTTTCATCAAGTCAACTGGTGCCTAGTACCGGATCGCCAGTTTAAGGGTGGGCAGGTACAATTCTCGGTCCTGCTGACCTTCGTCAAAAGTGAGGCTTAGCTGATGATCGGCTCCACCTACAAAGCCAATTTGCGGGGCCTCCTGAAAGTGAAGGGCATAGGGTTCCGCTTTCAAGGCGGCGTAAGTTGTCGGCACAGTGAACCGGGCGCTGGTTAGCTTTTTCATCCGGCCTTGATGGTCGGTAGGTTCTGGCGGTGCTGCCATATTAGCAGAAAAGGTGGGTAACCGAAACGTAGCGGGAAACCAATGGGGGGCCACCTCAGGGAAAAAATCAATGGCGGTACCTTCTGGGAAGTATGCGGGGAAATAAGGAACCGCCTCCGCAAACAGCGCATCGGTAGCCGCCGTATTTACCAAACACAGGCCGTAGGGCGAAGCGCCATTGGTAGCCCACTGGGCATGCTGCCACAGCTGAGTAGGCTGAACCCGCGGACTTTGCACCTCTTCCCTATCATGTACCCATAGTATCTCCAGGAAAAAGTTCTCGAAATAGAACTTACGGTTACGAGTACCCTGCCCTGGGTGCACGCGGGAGCTGCCTTCCCGAAATCCCATCGCAGCCAACTCATCGGCCTCGGCCCCTTCTCGGTCCGAGAAGATGAAGATGTGATCCACTTCCATAGTGACCTTCTTTGTGGCAGAGAAGGTAGGCATAATGCTAGTGTATAACGCAGCCCAAGGCTAGATACTTTCACCTCGGGCTGCCGGAAGCTGGCCTATCTTTGGAGCATCACCATTTCTGTAGGCGCCTGGCTTCGGCCGAGCCATCAGCAAAACTCACCACCACAACATACCAGCCAGCGGGCAAGGCCGAAACATCAAGTATTTGACTGGGGGCTCCTTCTCCTTCGGTCCATAACACTCTATCATTCAACACATTGTACACTTCCATTCTTCCAATCCTCTTTTCGGCGGACTCAACTTGCAAGTGATCCTGAACGGGGTTGGGGTATACCTGTAGGGTCCTCATGCCAGGCTCTTCGCCAAGTTGGAGTACCACCTCGCCTCCTGTGCTATCATCCGGGTTGTCTGGGGCTTCCTCCCCGAAGTATTTGAAACTAAAGTCGAAATAGTTCTGATCATCGTTGGCTCCATCCAGAGCGGAGTTCACTTTGATGGCTTCTATCAGAATGGCCACGTAATCTTCCGCCCCGCGTAGCTTTGCG
>JBCBHI010001098.1:0-2102 GCA_038525885.1 Bacteroidota bacterium | reverse complement strand
TGCAGGTAAGGCTCGCGGATGAACTGTTCCTGGTGCAGAAACAGGAGGGATGCTTGTTCGTAAGAGCTTATCTGTGGTGGAGCCAGCCGGGTACCCCGGTAATGATGGATGAAGTCTTCGTTAGTCATGGTGCCTATGCGTACACGGGTACTTTTTCGGATGAGTCAGCGGTTTGATCTAGTAAATAGAGGATTTCTGGGCTGGCGGTGATGATGGGTACAAACCATCCGTCCATTGCAATGCCCAAGCCCTGCTGTACTCCCCAAGCCTGGGTAGCCGTAGGCTGGTACCGCCGCATACTCATAAGCTCTATTGCTTGCTCTTGAGATACTACATGGTACTCATCGGTGGTATGATTGGCCAGCCTCCGGTCCTGGATGCGAAACTGCTGTGGTGCCCACGGTATCATTTCTAAAACGGACTGATGGTGGGGAGACTGCCAGCGATGAACCACGGCTAAGATCCGGTCCATGACCTCCATATTGTCAAGGGCCCCGGAGGTATAGTCGCCATCAAAGTGGTTGGCAATCTCTTCCAAGGGGGCATTCGGGGGATAAATAGCCTGATAGGCAGGCCACGGCCTTAGCTTTTCAATATGGTATTTCTGTGGATCACTCACGTAGGGAGCTCCTTTCATGAGCAAGACACGGGAAGCAGATACGGGTGGCTTTAGGTGACTGATCTTAGGCACTAAGTCCAGCAGATAGTCATATTCTTCAATCGTGTCGTTGGGGAAGCCCCACAGAAGCAACCAGCGCACGTCAATGCCCAGTGAATGCGCATTGCGCAGAAAATAGAGATTGGCTCTGCCCGTAGTCCCCTTCTTCATCCGCTTCAGTAGCCGGGTAGAAAAGGACTCGATGCCCGGAAACACCCAAATACAGCCGATGTTTTTGAGTTTTTGGGCAAAGGACAACTCTGGCCTTACCCGGATGAAGAAGCCCATAGGAGGCAGTGATTTACCCCGTTTCAGTTTCTCAAATTCATCTAGAAAGGAATCCCAGATGATGTTGTGCGCAAAAAGAATTTTCTGGGTAGGAAACTGCTGGTGAATCCGAGCCAGTTCGTCCACAATCTGAGCCGTGTCCTTTTTCTGAAAAGGCAAATCGGCAATGGAACAAAAGGTACAGCGCACCTTATCCGCCCACCAGCAACCCCGGTCAGACTCGTACCAAAGTTCATTTACGAACCTATCGTAATAATCCTGCCCCAGAATGATTACTGTTTGCCTGGTAAATTCCTCGTAATCTGGCAGAGGAATCTTACTCAACGGGGTAGGGGTATTTTGAATGATTTGGGGTAGGATAGTTCCCTTAGCACCCTTCAGCAAGGAAATAAAGGCACCTTCTCCCGGGCCAACTATCAGGTGGTCGATGGCTGGGCATATCGCCAGCAGCCCCTTTTCCCGCCCATACTCGCCAAAGGTTCCCCCCACCACAAACCGCGTTGCGGGTGACATCGCCGATTTTAGCCCCGTAATGAGGGCAATACCGGCACTAACCTGGCTCTCGAAGCTGATCGAAATCCCAACCCAGGGGCAGGTGTATTGGGATACGGCTGCGGAAAGACGGTTGACGAACTCGTTGCAGATGCTTTCTATAAGCAGGAGCACGTCTTCGGTGAAGGCAGCCACCGCCGCCGTATCACTTTCACGCACCTTGTGCGGGTATTTGGGTTGCTGTTGGGCCAGGTAGGCGTCCACCCGGTGGCCTAGGGGAGGCAGGCCAAAGGCACTGCGGGAAAATAGCCGCTCGGTGATGAATCCGTAGCTGAAGTCGAGCGGATATTCTTGGATAGCAATGTATTGCTGGGGCCCCAGTACATAGGCCAATAGCTGGTCTGCTTGCAGAATGTCTACGGTGAAACCTTCCGCCTCTGCACTACTTTTTAGGCTGTAAGCCCCCAGGGAGATGGATTCGGGCCTGAAAAAGGGCGGGATAATCACCAGTGCATCTCCTCCCTTGAGCAACGTATCTACCTTTTCGGGTATTTCGTTTAGCCTGTTCTGTATTATAGCGGGGAAGGTTTGCATGGTCGCTGAGTTAGGATTCTACACTAGGTACAATGGCGGCTGTGGGAGTCTTAGTCTCAGTGCTATCCAG
>JBCBHI010001097.1:0-2104 GCA_038525885.1 Bacteroidota bacterium | reverse complement strand
CAGCTTTTTTTCTCGTGGTAGCTGTATAGTGTGTTTTTCTGATTGGCTTCATTGCGCAAACTTGCCACCACCTTGCTTATATGGTCGATAAGGTTCACGTGAGTAAATTCCCTACCCACTCCCTTTTTGATGTCCAATATCAAGTTGAGGTCATTTACCACCTCCTTTAGCTCATCCGCACTACGGTGCATTCTGTCATGTACTTCCCGGGTATAGTCATCAAAGGTATGCTTGGGTGGTAGTATAGAAAGCAACCCTTGAAACTGACTGATGGGGGCTTTCAGGTTATGAGCCGTGATGAAGGCAAACTGTTCCAATTGGCTATTCTGCTGAGCAAGTTCCTGGTTGGCCTGCATCAGTTCCAGTGTCCGTTCCTCAACCAGGGTCTCCAGATTGTCCTTGAGTTGGGTGAGGGTAAGGCCTTGCTCCCGTAGCTCCCGGTTCCGTACTTCCAAGTCCCCAGAAGTGAGCCGCAGTTCGTCGTTTTGTTGTTCTAGCTCCTCGTGGGCGGTGGCCAGTTCTTCCTGTTGGTTTTGCAGCGTACGCGTACGCTCGGCCACAATTATTTCCAATTTTCGGTTGCCTTGCTTCAGGCGGCGTAGGCGAAAAAAGTACCCTCCTATGAGCAAGCCAACCCCTAGGGCGCCGGCCAGTATTTGGAAAGCAGGATACCGCCAAAGTGGGGGGTGCAAATATATGACCAGCTCTCTGCCTGGCTCGTCCCAGTACCCTGCAGTATTGGCGGCCTGCACTACCAGGGTGTACCGCCCAGGCTCCAGTGAGGTATACCGGATATAGTTGTTATCCTGCCCTTGCCATTCCTCATCATACCCTTCTAGCCGATACCTGAATTTATTCTCCTTTCTAGTGGTATAGTCGAGGGCTGCCACTCGAAACGCCAGATTGTTCTGATTCCACCGAAGGCGGAGGGTGTCCATCTCCAAAATGTGCTTGGGTAGCACACCATCATGACCCGCAGCCAGAGGGAGGTTGTTTAAATAAAATTCCGTAATGACAGTAGCGGGAGGAGTTCTGTTAATAACGATGTCCTCCGGCCGGAACCAATTGAGACCATTGATGCCCCCAAGGTAGAAGGTGCCGCTAGGGCCTTGGTGGTAAGCTCCGGTATTGAATTCGTTGCTTTGTACACCATCTTCCTCGGTGAAGGTGAAATAAGGTTTACGGGTGACCCCATAGGGATCAAACCTTACGAGCCCTCCGTTGGTGCCCAACCAGAAGACGGAATTCTCGGTTTCCAGCATCCCATACACCACATTATTCGGTAGCCCATCCTTGATGTCGTAGGTCTGAAATTGGTCTTTTTCCGGCAGGTATCTAGATAAGCCTCCTCCCCAAGTACAAATCCAGATGTTTTCACGCTTATCCTGGTATATGCTTTTGATCGTATTGGCCGGGATACTGTGGGGGTTGTCCGGTTCATAGAGGTATTGGTGAGCGTGTCGGGTTTCCCAGTTTAGGGCAATCAGTCCTTGCAAAGTGCCAATCCAGAGGGTATCACCCACTAGGGTCAGGGCCTGGGTTTGAAAATTATTTACTTCAGGGCCACCGCCAAAAGTTCCTTGTAATCCTACGAGCGAATCTGCACGCAGATCCCAATAATACAGGTCGTGTCTTCCGGCTATGAGCAGTTCATGGTCTGAATACCAGAGTAAGTCGTTGATTCTTCCACGGGTACGATCGTACGCTGGCCAGGAATAGGTACCCTTTTTCGCGTGGTAGAGTGCCAAGCCGTTGGTGGTCGCCAGCCAGTACTGATTCGGTTCTCGGGCCGGGAGGATCTTCTTGATGCCTTGAAAACGGCCGTTTACTGGATCCTGGATGACGGTTCTCCGCAAAGTCTGAGAGGTGGTGAGCGAAAGATGGTCTAGCGTACGGTTGGTACCTACCAGTGCTGTACCATCTTCTAACTCCAATATGGAGGATACATAATTGGAGGAAAGACTGAAGGCATTGTCAGGATCAAGATTGAGTTGCTGAAAAGGGTAGGTGCGTGGAGCCAGATAGTTGGCCCCGTAGCCGTTGGTGCCTATCCACATAACTCCATCATCACTGAAGGTGATGCAGTGCCCGATGTCCTGAGAAA
>JBCBHI010001096.1:0-2108 GCA_038525885.1 Bacteroidota bacterium | reverse complement strand
CAACCCGGTGAGGTGTTCGTCACTGGGTTGTAAGACAGTGCCAGTAGGCTGCCAGGCAGGCCCCACCAAAAACGACGAAGGCAGTTTTTTCCTCCAGCCTGACACCAAAGTCCTTGTCTGGATATTAGGCTCAAAATACAACTCTGCCAGCAGCTCTTGCTTGGTGCCTGCCTTCAAAGGCCCTGCATATAGGTAACTGGTAAAGACGGAATTTCCGGCATCTATGTAAAAATGATGGGCAGGATTAGCCGCCAATGAGGCCGGTAAAAGGCCATAAATGCTTTGCTGATGCCAGTTATTGCTTGAGCCTACTATATAATCGGTGGCACTAAAGGCGGTAAGAAATCGGGGGGCCGAAGTCCTACCCTGGAAAAAATAGAGCTGCTCCTGATTGTCAAACTGGATTTCCCCTCCATACCAAGCTCCAACATTCACTTCCTTCCCTTCTACCATTACCACGGTACCAGCAGGTAGGTTTTCGGTAGCTTCCCAGGTATGCAATTGATCAGCCTGGGGTATGAACTGCCAGGCAGTATCTAACCAACCGTGATCAGTAATCACCAGTTGGGTACCCGCAACCACAGGCTCCAACAAGGTAAAGGCAAACCGGGCCTGCACATCACTGTAATACACACCCACCATAGCAATATCGCCAGCCTGTAGGGTGGTACCCGGATCGGTAAAGGCACTGCCTACCGTAAATTCGGAATACTGAACCGGAAGTTCATCGTGCTGGTAAGTAGATTGGTCCCAGTTGGTAGGAGTATAAATTTCCTCCCGCAGCTCTGACTTCGTTCCATTGGCAACTCTACCAGCATACCACGCCTGGCCAAACAAAATATCAAAGCTGAGGGCCCTTTGGTCAGTGGCCAGTACGTCTGGCAACAGGCCCTCTGCATTGGTATCAATCTCCCCAACTACCACCCAATTCTTGGTATTGATGGCCGCAAGGAAACTTGGGGCATCTACAGAACCCTGCAGGGCATAGATCTGGTCGTGAGAGAAGAAGTACTGTTCAAAATTCCCTAACAGGGTTCCCATGTTGGCGGAACTACCCGATACAGTTACGACCGCCCCGGCTTCCATCGCCGTATCTGAAGTCCAGACCAACAGCGTATCCAAAGGATGCTCCACCAGCTGGGAGCCGTCCCAACCCCGATCCGTAAAAATGATCTCCGTATTGGCAGTGATATCCTCTAGCAACAAAAAGCTGAAGTGGCTAGGGTTATTACTGGCACTGAAGCCCAAAAAGGCTACGTCACCGGGCGATAAGGAAGTTTGAGAAAAGGAAGGAAAGGAAAACAAAAACGAGGAGCCATACAAAAGCCCCAGAAGCAGGATGCGCAAACGCATAGCAGTTGGTTTAATTATGTTGAGAATGGTAAAAACGTCTATAACGCGAAAATACGATTTAAAATATCGTATTCAAATGGGCACAAAAAAGGCGGTCAATCTTTCGACTAACCGCCCCAAAACGTCTTTTAGGTAGTCACATATTTACTTCAAATCCCTGCCCAGCGCAGGTTATTCACCTTGAGCCAACACTGCTCCCGGTAGCGATACGTAGCCTTAATCCGCTCCCAGGTAAATAGCTTATCGTTTTCCCACCAGTTAGCCGGAGGGTTACCACCAAAATCACGGGCCGAACCTAACTGACGGAATCCGGGGCCATTCATCTTATAACTAGCATTACTTTCCAAGGTCAGTACACGGTCCGTAGGGGCATGGTGAGCTACAATCATAAACGTATGCCCGCCGCGCCATTGGCTACGCCAGCCTTGCACCACCGTCCACGGATTGGGAGCCTCATCAGGATCAGACACCGCTATAGCCATGCCGGCATCTACTAAAGCCGTTACGGGTGAAAAGAAATCGTCGGCTGAATAGATCATCATTTGGCCGTGCTGGGCCGAAGACCACTTGAAACCAGGATTCGCCTTAGCCCAAGCACCTACCGTAAGGCCTTCTACCAGCGTACAGCAGTTATTTTGCAAGGGAGGACCCTGAGGCACCTTAATCCCTGGCAGTGGAAAAGGATAATAGGCCTTATCCAAATCATATTCGTATGGCAAGAAGGGCACCAAGGTTTCTACCAGTACCGCCTCATC
>JBCBHI010001095.1:0-2111 GCA_038525885.1 Bacteroidota bacterium | reverse complement strand
CCACCACGTAGGCAGATATCAAGCCGTCCAGAGGGATAGCTTCCCCATTGGCAGTCATGTCAGGAAACTGCAAACGGGCAAAAAGGCCAGCAAAAACGACCAGGAAGAACAGAACGAGCACTCCGATACCCACGCCGAGGTAGCGGTTCACGTCTCGGTCTGATTTCAGTAGCAGACTTTTGGTAATGATGTGGGGCTGGCACACAATGGCAATCCCGATCACCGCCTGGCAGAATATGATCTCGAAATAGTCGCGAAACAGGAAACTCTCCGGGTTGGTGCTGCTGGCCAGTAAAGGATCAATCGCTTCTAGCTTAGCCAAAAAGCCGCTGACTCCGTCGGCAAAGTGGTCGTAACCAGAGGTAAGCAGAATCACGGCCACAATGCCCATAAGGACAGCCTGAATGGCGTTGGTGTACACCATACTGTTGGCCCCGCCGAACATCATGTAGCCAAAGATGAACACCACAATGGCGGCAAGTACCCATTGGGGATCGGCATTGAGTGAGCGGCTAAGTACCTGAGTAAGCCCCACACAAATGAGCACGATGAAGGTGATTAGCAAAAGGGAAAGCACCGCAAAGAAGAGTGCATACCCCTTACTGCGGTGCATTTGGCCCATCCACTGGGCCATGGTGGTAGCTTTCACCGTTTGGCCCATCTTGCGGAAGCCCTTGGTAAACAAGATGAGGCTCACGAAAATGGCCAGCGGCATGACTACGCCAAAACTGAGCACCCCTGAGATGCCGTACAGCCCAATGAATCCGGGGTTGATGATAAAGGTAGCGGCGCTGGTCATACTGGCGGCCAAGGCCAAACCCACCGCCACGGGCGAGAAATTGACGTTGCCCACCGCGTAGTCTTGCATGCTCTTGATGCGCATGGCCCCCCGAATCACGAAGAACAGGATGACTCCCGCATACAAAGCCACCAGTATGCTTATCGCCCACACATAACTATCCGATGCCAGGTTCATGTATGTTCAGTTTTCGATTTTATTGTTCAATGGTGTCGGCCTCTCGGCCGACGGTGATTTAAAAATCACCCCCACTACGCGACCCCTCCTTAATTATAGAGGGGATTTCTAACCTCTTTTCTTGAGTCCTAAAAGCATCGAATTTCCAACCTCGACCCTCCAACTTCGAGCCTCGAAAAGATCAAAACCGTACGGCTGCCGAAGCAAAAGCCAGCCCTCCACCTGAGCCTATCAAAAAGAGTAAGTCACCCTCCTTAATTTTACCCTTTTGCACCGCATCATGCAATGCCATTGGGATACAGGCAGAGCCCGTGTAGCCGAAGTTCTGCATTACGGTATGTGCCCGTTCCCGGGGTACCTGTAGTTTGTCCATGGTCTCCCAGATGCCGTTGATATTCAGTTGGGTAACTAAATATTGTGATACATCCTGGGGATTCACCTGAATTTCTTCGGCCATTTCCAGAGCCATTTCGCTCCATATTTTGGGGTTCAATTCCTTAGGGAACCGATGCACAAACTTGAGCTGATGGTCATGTTCTGCCAGCACTTGGTCCGAAATAGGCTTGAAAGTCCCACCCCCGTAAATGCCCATCCAGTCATGATATTGGCCTTCTGTGTGGAGACGGCTGGTGAGGAATCCCCGGTCAGTGTCCTTCTGAGCTTGCAGTATGATTGCGCCTGCGCCATCGGCAAACAGCGTCACGGTTTTCTTATCCTTCAGATTGAGGTGCTTGCTCATGGCGTAGCCACCCACTACCAGTACGTTTCCGTATCGATTGTCTGCTTGTATGTACTTGGCGGCTACGTCCAGGGCGGTCACAAAGCCTGCACAGGCGGTATTGAGGTCGAAAGTGCCTGCCTTCTTCGCACCTAAGCGGTGTTGAGTCACACTCGCGGTGCTGGGTGAAATATACTCCGGCGTATCCGTAGCTACGATGATCAGGTCGAGCTCCTCCGCAGTAACCCCGGCATTAGCCAGCGCTTGTTGGCTGGCTTGCTCTATCAGGTCGGCCACCGATTCATCCTCCGCGCACCAGCGCCGCTTATAGATGTGCAAATTCTCCGCTTAGGTGCGAAGAAGGCAGGCACTTTCGACCTCAATACCGCCTGTGCAGGCTTTGTGACCGCCCTGGAC